>NZ_JAZGQA010000339.1:0-2173 GCF_048593855.1 Yersinia sp. 2542 StPb PI | reverse complement strand
GCGTGAATAACTCATCAGTACCGTCATCTATTCTAAGCATAATAGTACTTATATATCAGTGCGATAATGATATGTTTGATGATGACCTACCTGTTTTACCTGAAATTTCCCTCACCAAAGATGAAATTATAATGCCATATTGTGATCGATATGGAATTTTAATTTCAATTAAAATGATATGTTGTGTCACAGTGAGTTAACATACTTATCAGTGATAACGCCAGTTGAGGATCGCCAGAAACCGCTAGCGAGCATTCATTGATAGTCTATTTTTGTCTCGTCAGGAGGATATAGATGAAAGAAGTCAGTGTTGGATTGATTGGTGGTGGTTATTGCAGTCATGCCGTCGGTTGGTTTCAGGCCGCAACCTTTGTTTGTGCTGTCAGCAGAATGAGGGGCTGGGACTTCGGTTGAGGCGGGTTAGCAAAATATAACGTATTACCAGTACCACCACGGTAATCGGTACATTTTAAAAATTGGGAGCGCAAAAGGATCATGCAAAATAAAAACCGTAGCAAGAATCATATAATATCGCACTCTGGAATAAAACTTATTTGTCTTCAATAACTGCATTTATCTTATTAATAAATCAGAGTGTCAAAAAGTTCTTCATCACCTCCATGTTTTAAGGTGGAGAAGGAGTTACTTTTGTTTTTTGAAACCCTTTTTGACATTAAATGGATAATCAAATAAAAAGGTAATGATATGTCGTTAATGATGAATCTCAATGCACAACAGAGAAAACGATTACATCAAATAACATTAGTCGCTACATTTGGTGGCTTGCTATTTGGTTATGATACCGGTGTTATTAATGGTGCATTTTCTTCATTGAAAGAAAATATGGCCCTGACGCCGACGACTGTGGGCCTGGTAATGAGTGTACTGTTGGTCGGTGCCGCCATTGGTAGTGTTTTTGGCGGAAAATTGGCTGACTTTTTTGGTCGAAGAAAATACCTGCTCTATCTCTCCTTCGTTTTTTTCTTTGGTGCGTTATTGTGTGCATTATCGCCTAATATCACCACTCTTTTAATTGCCAGATTTTTACTTGGTTACGCGGTAGGCGGGGCATCGGTTACTGCACCTACATTTATATCCGAGGTTGCGCCGACAGAAATGCGGGGCAAACTTACCGGGTTGAATGAAGTTGCCATTATTATTGGACAATTAGCAGCATTTGCAGTAAATGCGGTAATTGGTATTGCCTGGGGCCATCTGCCTGAGGTCTGGCGTTATATGCTATTGGTTCAAACTATCCCTGCTATTTGCCTGTTAGTGGGAATGTGGCGTTCGCCAGAAAGCCCCCGTTGGTTGATCAGTAAAAATAGGCGGGAAGAGGCATTAACAATTTTAAAACAAATTCGCCCTGAGCCACGGGCTATTAAAGAGTTTAATGATATCGTAACGTTGATTGATATCGAAAAAGAAAAGAAATTGTATGCTAAAAATGATTTGGCTATTATTTTTCAAACACCGTGGATCTTAAAATTAATTTTGGTGGGTATTGCCTGGGCAGCTTTACAGCAAACTACCGGTGTTAACGTCATTATGTATTATGGTACGGAAATATTAAAAACTGCCGGATTCTCGGAAAGAATGTCGCTAATCTGTAACGTGTTAAATGGCGTTTTTTCTGTCGGGGGGATGGTTATTGGGGTTATGTTCCTGGTTGATCGTTTTAAACGAAAAACACTGATTGTGTATGGTTTTGCCCTGATGGCAACGCTGCACTTGATTATTGCTGGCGCGGATTATTATCTGGTTGGTGAAATAAAGGCCACTGTTATTTGGTTGCTGGGTGCACTGTTTGTCGGGGTCATGCAGGGTACGATGGGCTTTCTGACTTGGGTCGTATTAGCAGAACTGTTCCCATTAAAGATTCGTGGCCTATCTATGGGGATCTCAGTATTTTTCATGTGGATCATGAATGCCATTGTGAGTTATTTGTTCCCCGTGCTTCAGGCGAAACTTGGCTTGGGTCCGGTCTTCTTGATTTTTGCTCTTATCAACTATCTGGCGATTATCTTTGTGATTACCGCCTTACCAGAAACATCCAATAAATCATTAGAACAACTTGAAGAAGAACTGTCTGCCGGTAATTAATAACATAATTTTTATATGATATAAAAAAGAACATATCGCAAAAGGGACAGATAATGATAGATAATATTAC
>NZ_JAZGQA010000338.1:0-2181 GCF_048593855.1 Yersinia sp. 2542 StPb PI | reverse complement strand
ATTATTCAAATGATAATCCCTTACTTTTGAATTAACCATCAGTGCAGAGTCTGTGGGAAATGATATTTAACGATCAAAATTCATCATGATGGAAGCCGAGTTTGGTGCTCACTCGCGCTGCGGGTTGACTTGGCGCACGAAAACGTAAAAATTTCACCCCATGTTGTTGTAGATAACGCGCCATTTCGTGTAGTGCGGCGCTTCCCGCCCCGCGAATACTGCCTTCATCTTTCGGGATTAGCACATAGTTTGGGTCAGTTACAAAAAATTCGATGTAGTAGTTCTCGTGACTATTTTCAAACGACTCATCTCTTCTGGCGACCAGGAGACTAACAACATCTCCTTGTAACCGAACCGCTGCGTACACATCGTCATGTTCGGGTGCGAGTAATTCACTGTATAGAAAGTAACTATTTGTTCGCCCAGCCGCGATAGTTCGGTCATGTTCCGACCAGGGTTCGTTAGTGATGTGGTAATAGACGGGGGCATCGTTATATATGTCTGACCATGCGCCTGCTGCTGCTAAAGCATCATCCATAAAGGCGGCATCGATATCTGGCCGGGTCGGGATGGTGGTATCAAGAATATCGACATCAAAATATAAATTGGGTTGGGTGACCCATTGTTCATTCTCAAACACGCGTACCGCAGGCCTCTCTGTGGGGTAATGATAAGAGGCCAAAGAGAGTGAATATGTCCCTAATGGCAAGCGCTGTGCACCCAAGGGGGATTCCGTCGCGCCAGGGTTGTGCGCCAGATAGCGTGCGTAATTTAATCTTGTATGATCAAATGCTTGAGATATCTGGCGGATGGTTTCCTCCGCCCCCAGATTGCGCATAGCCTCTCTAACTTCATTAACCAGGCGGCTTCCTGCTGCCGAGTCCCTATTTGGAATGGCTGGTGTATCTTCCTCATAAATTTGTGTTAATACTCGGCGTAAAACATCCAGCGTCCAGTCGCGTAATGAATCACCGTATAGCAGGGTGAAATCCGCCAAAACTCTTGATACCCACAGGCGGCAGTTTACATTTGTATCACGGGGATAACGCTCGGCGAGGATATTATCTATCGAGGTTTTACAAAATTGCGCGGTGGCGGGTAGGGTGAGTGACTGATTATGTAATTGGGTGTCGAGCCTGGTTAATGTCAGTGTTGCGCTGCCACTATTTTGGGGTAATTGTGGCTGTGGTTTCAGCAAGGGTGACTTGGTGGTAACCGCCATCGATTTATCTTTGTTATCATCAGAAAACCAATGTTTTACTGTACTCCACAGTGTATCGCCCTGAGTGCAGTGGCTATGAGTGACGTAATTATAAATCGCCAACGCGGGAATGAAGGTACAACCTAATGTTCCGGCGGTATCGCGTTCGCTTCGGTGGTGTACCGACTGAATATCTTCAGCGCTGGCAGCCATCACTATTTGGTCGATGATAAGTGGTTGCTTGCCGGTATTATTAATAACGATGGCTGAGGTTTCTACTGGGCGATCAAAGGGGGCATTGCCAAGCGTTATAGTGGGGGATAAGGCTATCTGTTCAGTGCCACGGCTTTCCATATAATCTACGGCAATACTGTTGTTGTTAATATGGAATAACAGAGAGAATCTGTCCGCCTCGGGGTTGATGCGAAATGCTAGCGGTTCTTTACTCTGCGGACTATTAAAGATGAATATATCTCGGTGAGAAAACCATATTATTGGTCCTAAAGATAATTCCGTCATAAAAACACTCTGATCATTAACATCAAAACTCAATAACACTTGTTTATTGGGATGGTTAGGATCACTCCATTGATGAGCAAAGATATCGGATAAAGGCAGTTGCATTCTTTTTAGAATGACACAACGTTCACTACAACCTTCAATAGGTGAATAAGCGACCTCAATGCCACTGATTTCATTATCCATATACAAATTGGCTAAAGCGGGCTGCTCGATAGACTCGGTTAAGTTAAAATAAGGCGGGCTATAATCATCATTTTTATATATGGTGGCTAACATCCCGTCGGGAATATAAATTGATGAAGCATTGTCATTTCCTATCATGGTATCGTCTTCGTTAAAAAGATCAGCTTTCTTTTTGTTGGAAAAACATTTTGATTTTCCTTGAAATTTATCCTCTGAATATAAACATACCTCTGGTGGGGCGGTGGTGTAATCTCTCATATCATTGGCAGTTGCAG
>NZ_JAZGQA010000337.1:0-2202 GCF_048593855.1 Yersinia sp. 2542 StPb PI | reverse complement strand
CGCCACCGAGGTCTCGAACCTCGCACCTACAACAACTATGGTTATCGGCTCTATCCAGCTGAGCTAGTGGCGGTTAGGAAGCGGATTCTACGCATCAATTTATAAGCACGCCATCAGCAAGGTTACTTTTCAGATAATTCAGCCCACTAATGCAAACTCCAGAAACGACAAAACCCCGCACAAAGGCGAGGTTTATTTGACTGGATAAGCGCTACTGCATAACCAACTCTTATCACACTAATGCACTTTTTGCGGCCGCACCAACACTTTTATCATAAATTTCTGACTTCATTGTTGCCGGGTCCATTTCCAGGCAAACGTCTATCATCGACAAGCAACCATCAACAAATCCTTCGGCCATCTGCATGCTCACCCTGACGGCTCTTTCATCCCGTTTCTGCTGCCGAGCAATGGCCCGTTTTGACTGATTCAACACATAATGCCGTATAATCAGTTCGTACTCATCAGGTCGATATTGATTTAGTCGGGCAACACAACCATCAACAATTAGACCCTCATCATCACAGCATGATTGTTGAGTACCAGAGGTGTCGGGTATTAATCCCTTAAACCCTGCGGCAATAGCAGAGTAATCGAGTTCTGAAGAATATCTGGCCCATATAGCCCATCAACGACTTTTCTGGTTATTCCAGTACGGGAGCCGTAACGTCGTAATACAGTTGCAATTTGCTCTACCTGCGCCGGGAGATTTCTATCCAATACCATATTCAGCGCTAACTGGCAGGCAACAATGACACGAGGTGGATGCGATCACTTATGCAGCCACACACTAATTGCGGCCCGTAAGCGTTGCTCGGCTTTACCGTCATTGCGATATTTGGTCATCAAAATATCGAATCCGACAGGGTGTAGATGCTGGCAGGTAGCAAAAGTACCTAATATCTGGTCTTTGGTCAGAACTGCACGACCCCGGCCAATGTTCAGCGATTATATGCCGACACAGCGCGGATCATGTATTTTGATCACGTTCAATTGCTGTAGTCATTGGTCAGTCCTGTGTTTTAAATTCACAAGACTAATTCTATATTTCATTGCATAAATCGCAACAAAAACAGAATTATTGCAAAAAATAAAATTACTGAAGTACTTTGATATGATTAGTCAATAACATCTTTTCCGTTGCCAAATATCCATCAGGTTGAGTAAAAGAAATATATTTTTCATCGTACAACCATTTATACATAGCTTTAATGTAGTCTGCATAATAATTAGCAGGATTATCTTTTATGTTGCCAGCGTTATTAGAATTATCCATAAAGCAATATTGGTTTATTGGTGAACCGTAACTATCAGTTCCTGAGACAACAGCATGAGTTGTCCACTCCGTAAACTCTTCACCGAAGAGACCTACTTTAAGGCCACTATCTATGATCTCTTTTACATCAAACCAAGCTCTTGATGGGAAATTTTTCAAGCAGTGATTTCGTATCAAGGTATATATAATATCAATATGTTCCATATTTAATCTCCAATATAGCAGCAGTTATATATTCGCATTCGGGAAATCACTATAACCATATGTAAGATAAGACTCTATTGAATCTTTAGCATTTCTGGAACCTTGGTATACTTCAGCAAAAAACCCAGCATTTATCATTCTGTCGATCCACTTGGCCTGTTCCTTGGTGGGTTTTCCATCGCTAGCTTTCATCTCAATCCACAACCCCGCATACCCACCACGCGGTAGCGCCAAAAACAAATCCGGCCCCCCCCTTCCTCAACCCTAGCCGCTTGGCATCCCTTGCCGCCTTTGGCTCACGCTTCCCCTCATTGGGGATATGGATCAGATAGCCCCCGATACAAATACCATCGATAATGGTCTTATCTGCCCACTCAATCAGCGCGGCCTGTTCCTCGGTTTCCGCTTGGTGGTTAACTTTACGAACTTTCCCGTTACGCACTTCCAGCTTTGCTGCTGTTCCGATGATGCCAATGGCATCTATGCTATTAAGCATTTTTGCTTACGGTAAAAGAATCAAGCTTCTTTAGCTGATGACATATAAATAAAGAGAGCGAAATCAGTGATAACACGATGGCCCAACCAAAGTGAGCATCATTGGAAAATATATGATGAACAAGAAACGAAAAGTAAGCTGACGCATAGAGAATAGCTATTATGAATAGGTTTACTGGTGAAGGGTTATATCCTGTTAATCTATTATAAAATAAGCGTCCCTTTTG
>NZ_JAZGQA010000336.1:0-2206 GCF_048593855.1 Yersinia sp. 2542 StPb PI | reverse complement strand
GGTCGGCGAGAGAGGATTCGAACCTCCGACCCACTGGTCCCAAACCAGTTGCGCTACCAAGCTGCGCTACTCGCCGATTTCTTACTGTTCACTCTACATGGTCTCTCGACCTATGTCCATGTAAATATTAATGAATATCTACATGTTTGTGTGGTGCGAAGGGAGGGACTTGAACCCTCACGTCCGTAAGGACACTAACACCTGAAGCTAGCGCGTCTACCAATTCCGCCACCATCGCATGTTCCACAAAATTTGGGGTGGCTAATGGGGCTCGAACCCACGACAACTGGAATCACAATCCAGGGCTCTACCAACTGAGCTATAGCCACCATAACTTCTTTACAGCTTACTTCGTCGTACGCGGCAATCTTACCACCGCAGCTCTTGCACACAAAATTAATGGTGCGCCCGACAGGATTCGAACCTGAGACCTCTGCCTCCGGAGGGCAGCGCTCTATCCAGCTGAGCTACGGGCGCTTAGCGCCGTTGCGGGTGAGGATACTACGGTTTTAATACTTGGCTGTCTAGTGCTTTTTTAGAAGAAATGGTGTGTTTGCTTACGCTTTGCACACTCTGCCGCAAAAGTTAGCCATTAATAGCCCCACCTCGCCTTGTTCGCTGGTTTTATAGACGTTTTATCCCCTTCATACTTGAAGCCGCAAGGATGTTCACTGCTCTCGGTACCCGGCCCTTCCATGGACCGGGCCTCTAGGCTACTACTGCAAGCAGCATTCAAATCGGTTCCCAGCAGATTCGTCATTCGCTTGCGGCCTACCTACAACGCCAATTACTTTGGAGATGTTTCAGCAACGTTGTGTTTATGCATTCTCAGTCCGAAATAACATGCCGACACCAATCCAAGGAAAATCACCCCGACTAACAAAGATAAACGGGTATCAGGGTTAATCCCCATCCCGACCAGTACACATATCAAGAAAGCGATAGTTAGATAGTTTACATACGGGAACATGATGGATTTAAACGGATGCTGCTTTAACGCTTCTTTATGTACCTGGCGGAAACGCAGCTGGCTAACGAGGACCACAAACCACGGCACCATGCCCGGTAATACACTGGCACTGTAAACATAGACAAACACCTGCTGTGGATTTGGAATAATGTAATTAAGGCTTGACCCCACTAGCAGACACAGAATCGTCACCGCAATACAGTAAACTGGCACACCGCTGGCCGACAGTTTAGTCAGGCAGGCAGGTAACTGGCGATTTTTCGCCAGTGCATACAACATACGCCCGCCGCTATACATACCGCTGTTACAGCCTGACAGTGCCGCAGTCAGCACCACGAAGTTAATAATACCCGCAGCTGAAACTATCCCAATCTTGGCAAATGTCAGGACAAACGGGCTGCCTTCCGTGCCGATACCATTCCACGGGAAGATAGTGACAATGACAAATATCGCGCCAACATAGAAAATCAGGATGCGCCATAAAATATTATTAATGGCTCGCTTTAATGTCACTTGCGGGTTTTTAGCCTCACCGGCGGTGATGCCCACCAGCTCAACCCCCTGATAGGACGCCACCACAATACACAAAGCAAACATGAACCCTTTCCACCCGCCGGCAAAAAAGCCGCCATGGGCTGTCAGGTTATCAAAACCAATCGCTTGTCCGTGATTACCAAAACCGAAGAAGATAACGCCCAGCCCCACCAAAATCATCACAATGATGGTGGTAACCTTGATCATCGCGAACCAGAACTCCAGCTCACCATATAATCTAACCGCCGCCAGATTAGCCAGCGCCACTATGGCCACCCCGGCAATCGCAGGTAACCATTGTGGAATTTCTGGGAACCAAAACTGAACGTATACCCCAATCGCGGTAATTTCTGATATCCCCACCGCTATCCACATAAACCAATAACCCCAAGCCGTTAGATAGCCGAAATAGGGGCTAAGATACTTATGGGCATAGACGGCAAAGGAGCCGGCAACCGGCTCCAGATAAAGCATTTCGCCCATGGCCCGCATAATAAAGAATACAAATAAGCCAGCAATGATATAAGCCAGCAATACCGAAGGCCCGGCCCATTTTAGGGTGCTGGCTGACCCCATAAACAACCCGACGCCAATTGTCCCACCTAACGCTATCAGTTCGATATGCCGGGCTTCCAACCCACGGTGTAATCCTTTTTTCTCTTCGTTATCTGCCATATATCCTCTGTGAGCTGATGATGTGTC
>NZ_JAZGQA010000335.1:0-2239 GCF_048593855.1 Yersinia sp. 2542 StPb PI | reverse complement strand
ATAAAAAAATTATACAAAAAAGTAATGATTATTAATTCGTCCAGCAGCAGCACAATCTTTATTCCAGCTTAATAAATGTTAAACACTTCCCACTAAATGAACAGTGAACTGGTTATAATGAAACGTTATTTCATTTTATTTACACGAAAGGGAAAGCCATGATTACTGGAAATATTCATCATTTGGAATTGTTGCCTTATCTGCCTGCACAATTAAAAGAAGCTATTGAGTATGTGAAGAGCCATATCACCGCAGAAACCCCATTGGGTAAGCATGATGTTGATGGCAATAATCTATTCGTATTGATCTCCAATGACTGCACGGATTATCTGGAAAATCGCCGTGCGGAATATCACGCTAAGTATCTGGATATTCAGATTGTTTTGGCGGGCGTCGAGGGGATGACGTTCAGTAATCAGCCTGCCGGTAAGCCGGACACTGACTGGTTAGCGGACAAAGACATCGCTTTTTTACCGGCGGGTGTTGATGAGAAGCAGTTTGTTATGCAGACCGGTGATTTTGTGGTGTTCTACCCGGGTGAAGTGCATAAACCACTGTGTGCGGTGGGGGAACCGGCTAATGTGCGTAAAGCTGTTGTGAAGATATCTGTAAAATAAGCTATTTCACTTGTCAGCTTGAGCTTCGGGCAGTGCTCGCCGCCGTCACATACTCCGTGTATGCTCCGTTGGCTGCGCGCTGTCCGCACTCAATCTGCCTGCGCCAATAACGCTTATTGATTAGATGTGAAAATAATTAAAAGCCGACACATCAGATGATCGGCCCTGTTATGTTTAGTCTTGACCCAATGTCGCGACCATCACTGCTTTGATGGTATGCAGGCGGTTTTCTGCTTGATCAAATACGATGCTGTGAGCAGATTCAAACACCTCTTCGGTAACCTCCATTCCCCCCGGCAAATCATACTGTTCGGCCATTTGTTTGCCCACGGTAGTTTGGTCATCGTGGAATGCAGGCAGGCAGTGCAGGAATTTGACCTGCGGGTTACCGGTGAGTTTTACCACCTCCATATTGACCTGATAAGGTTTCAGTAAGGCAACACGTTCTTGCCACACCTCTTTCGGCTCACCCATTGACACCCAAACATCGGTGTACAGGAAATCAGCGCCTTTTACCCCTTCGGCAATATCTTCTGTCAGCGTGATTTTTCCGCCCGTTTTCTGTGCCTGCGCTCGACAAGCCGCCACCAAACTGGCCTCCGGCCAACATGCTTTTGGTGCAACCAGGCGCAGATCCATTCCAACCAGAGCCGCCGCTTCCAGCATGGTGTTACCCATGTTGTTACGCGCATCACCAAGATAGGCAAACTTCATTTCACTCAGCGCCTTACCCGGCAAATGCTCTTGCATGGTCAGCAAATCAGCCAGTAGCTGGGTTGGATGGAATTCATTTGTCAGACCATTCCATACCGGGACGCCGGCAAATTCGGCCAACGTTTCAACGATTTGTTGCCCGTGACCGCGATATTGGATACCGTCATACATGCGGCCTAGCACTCTGGCGGTATCTTTAATTGATTCTTTATGCCCAATTTGGCTCCCGCCTGGGCCGAGGTAAGTCACGCGAGCACCTTGATCATATGCGGCAACTTCGAAAGAGCATCGGGTACGAGTCGAGTCTTTTTCGAAGATGAGCGCGATATTCTTACCTGCTAATTTTTGCTGCTCACAGCCTGATTTCTTGGCTTGCTTGAGTTCAGCAGCTAGATCCAGCAGGGCCGTAATCTCGATGGGGGTAAAATCCAGTAACCTTAGAAAGTGACGTTTATAGAACTGACTCATCTGTTCATCTCCATTTGCCCTTCATAACTTGCGGTCTGGCTACAACACCAATTATTGGGGGGATTAATTGAACTTCAATATGAATTTAAATTCAATTTATACGTATAATTATTCAATTACAACCCTAATCAATAAATCTTTCTCGTTTATAGTGGAGGCATTAGCGTGGGTGTGGGAAAATAGCATCATACAAAGCCCATTGACTGAGGATAAAGGCATGGCAAACCGCGAAATGCTGGACGAACAACGTGACGAGACCCGCCTGATCATCGAAGAACTGCTAGACGATGGCAGTGACCCAGATGCGCTATACACCATTGAACATCACCTTTCCGCTGAGAAGTTCGACGTGTTGGAGAAGGCTGCCGTTGAAGCATTCAAGCTGGGTTATGAAGTGACAGATGCTGAAGAGCTGGAAGTGGAAGATGGCTCATTAGTGA
>NZ_JAZGQA010000334.1:0-2240 GCF_048593855.1 Yersinia sp. 2542 StPb PI | reverse complement strand
ATGCCGTTCTCATCGAGGATCCGCTGAAAGGCCAGCGCCGGAAAACGTTTATCCTGCTTAACTCTGGAAAATCGCTCCTCCTGTAAAGCACAAACCACGCGATCGTCCTTCATTAACGCCACCGCGCTATCATGATAATAACATGATAGCCCGATAGTGAATTTTTCCTGATTATTACTCATGTTCCATCCTAAATATGATATTTTTTTGCCAGCGAAGGAAATAACAAAGAACTTTTAGAGGGGGCAAGGGAGAGATATCCCGTCCATACTCTCTCCCAAAGCAGTCGGGTGAGTTTGGGATTGGAACTATTGGCGAACCGGCTCATATATATTTTTATCGCGTTCAACGCGCCTGCGGAGTGACCCGATGAGGCATTATCGATGGAGTTATGCAGATCGACAAACAGGGTATTAAAGCCATACTGTTTCAGCTCGTCATGTGCCTGATTATAAGCGCCGCCAACGCCGGATAGCTCCATAGCCAGGTTAAGCCCCAGCGTTTCCGGCAGATATTTTTGAGGAAAGCGGGAGACCGAGAGCCAAAACACCGGTACCAGAAAATCATCATCGTCAAAATATTCGCTTGCGGAAAAGGCACGGCTTGCGATATCGGGCAGTTCGATGCCCATGTCGGATATCAGGTCGCGGTATATGATGGGATGATTTTTCTCAATGAAGCCATTTCCTATCTCATCGGCATAAATTTCGAACAGGATTTCGCCAATATTGTCGCTAATAAGCTGTGGGTAGCTGTAGTGATTTATCCAGGCGCCGTCCAGCAGGATCATCGGCGCCAGGTGTACCGCCTCGTCGATCACTTCCTCACGCGATTTGCTACTCACCATTTTCCCTTGAGCATAATCATCCATCTGCATTTTAGTCCGGCTTAAAAACCACTCATCCAGCGAGGCGGGGCTATAGTTTTTAAAAGGCATATGCCTCAGTTTTTTCCTCGCGCGCGCCAGCCAGGCATCAGTAAATTTCTTGCTCTGCCAGTCCAGATAGAAGTGATCGTTACTGGTCATCAGCTGATGAAATAATTCCCGGATGTTCGTTTCCTCCCTGTATTGCTGTGCGTACTGCGGCAGTGTCAGGGAAAGAATAAGGGAAGGAGATGGCTTATCTTCAGCTACCGCATCAGGCTCAGCCTGCTCTGTCATTGCCCAGCGTTTCATGGTGGCCAAGTCGTGCTCGTTAAAAACCTTATACATCGGGCCTTCAAAGGTGGTTAACCGGTTGAAGAAAGCCATCCTCTCTGGGGTTTTGCCCTTGAACCAGTTAGATTTTTTAAGCTGCCGGGTAAATTCACGCGGATCGTTTTTCATCAGCTCATCGAAAGGGCATTGATTGAGCTTCTTTTTGTGGTGGTAGCCATACGCCATCGCACTTTTACCTGCGATAATTTTTTCAACCGTCAGGCTGTGGTCGCGGTTTTTATCAGTTAACGCGGCCAGGCTATCGTGCAAAGTTTGCCTGATAGCAGCGAGCCTGCTGAGCATTTGCACCAGTGCATCGGTCCCCTGTTTTTTTTCTGCAAGGCGATGAACCTTAAATGCAATAATCGCCCGAATGCACTCTGCGATCGGTTCTGTCCCGTCAGCGATGCTGGCTGCGGAACTGAACGATTTGCTGGCGTGGTAGCAGCGGGAAAATTCAGCAAAGCTGCTGAAACAGAGCAGGATGAGATCTGCCAGAATTAGCGCATCCTTCTCCTGCGACGGCCTCATAAAAGAGACAGCCAGCCGCAGGGCGGGCATGACCAATAGTTCGTCGAACTGCGTAACGTCCCTGGCGGCTTCGTCGATAGTTTTGGCTGCCGGGGCGGCATCCCGTAACGCCAATGACGCTTTTCTGAGCTGTTCGTAAAGAATAAAGTAATCGCAGGATGAGGGATGATGCGAAACTCTGGCATCAAAGCTGCGGCTTATTGCATACCAAGCGGAGCAGAAATCGTAGTGGGTGAATACCGCATCAGCCTCACCGATCTGCTGCTTTTGTTTCGTATCGTTGAAGGCAACGCCCAGTATTCGTAGGGTTTCATCGTCATTTGGCAAATCATATGAGAGTAAACTTTCATTAACAATGCTTAAATCCAGCGAGTCCAGCAGCATTTCGGAGAGCAATGATTTAATGCCATTTGACGCTATATCATTGAAAAAAAGGTATGCTCCAGAGAATGTGGTTATCGACATAACATAAGCCTTGATGATGATTTGTGCTTACGTTATAGGCAATAAC
>NZ_JAZGQA010000333.1:0-2300 GCF_048593855.1 Yersinia sp. 2542 StPb PI | reverse complement strand
GACTGGGGTCTGATTTAATGCCACTGCTTTTCTTTGATGTCCCCATATTGAGGAGCCCGATAGTCCCGCCTTCTTAGGTTCAAGACTAATCGGGTTTTTTCTTGCCTGAAATTTGAGCCCTTATCTATCAATATCTTACAACCATTTCGCATAGCCATTGGCGATGAAATGGCGATGCTATCATTATGGATAAAGGCTCAATCAATAGAATAGAACACCATCCCTCCAGCTAAATCACCACCGCTCGTTATTAAATTGCCCAAATCGTTCACCGTGGGCGTAACAAAAACCGTCAATATCTGGAAAAAGGGTGATATGCCGGATATCAAAAGTTCCAGCTAAAAGCTCCAATGCCATTTTTTTTAAGCTAGGGGATATAGCTATAGCTAAGAATGCATGTGGGTCACTCTCAAAAGCCAAACTTCCCATTTTATGTTCACAAACAGAGCTATATAAGAAATGTGCGCTTTGAGCAGCTATTCTCTTTGTCACTACAGGAGGTTGCCATGTTTGGGGATGACTATCATCGTTGTATTGCCCCTGTAGGAATATTTCGTTATAGGGACGATTTTCAGGTTTAGTCTCTACACCGCCTAATCCATCCGAATGTAAACCAAACAGAAGCCCTGTTTTATTCGGTTCTGATCTACAGGCAAACCATAAAGCTACTAAAATGTTTCTTGAGCAATCAATCAATCTTGTAGCAGCGCCATGATGTTGAAGTTTTGCTAGCAATTCGAAGTCTGAAAGTCTTCGTCCATTTTCATAGCCATAGCCTTGATGCCTAGCCTGACGCAGAAGCCAGTTCTCATACATCCTCATACCGTGCTCTGTTACTGAACTTGAATCTAAATTCAAACGCCTATATGCAGAACTGTGAATTGGCCATTCGAAGTTACCCTGCCCTCTCCACATATATACATTATTACGCCGAGCATTATGGGTCTGTACTAATTCCAGTATCTGACTAAAATTTTTAGGTGACGCCATTGAACCAAATACTTCTGATTCTTTAACTTTCATTTCCGATCCTATTTTTATTTGAGTGTAAAAAATCACTTCAAGCTTAGTTAAATATATTGCCTCACTATTTTCAGTTTGCGAATTTTAATTATCACTCTTACAACCTGCACTAGCTCTAGCCTGACTGCATTTTTCATAAAACATATAAAACCACGTAAAGAGATATAACCAACTACGCAATTCACACAATCCCCTTTAAATTCAATGCACTAACATTTTTACGCGATCCACCCCGAGATCCAAAAACTGAAAAACACTGAAATTCTTTTCAATCTTTTCAGTTGGCAAAATGCTGCAAAGCCCCAGCCACGGCGCAGGCTGGCGAGGTGTTTTGTAGGGATTTAAAACTGAAAAAACTTTATAACGCAAAGTGTGCAGGCGGGTGCGGTGTAGTGCCGTTTCCGTCATGATTACGTTTCTTCCGTGGCATGTTCCGCTACGTGTGCGGGGCGTGGCTGACGGGTTAAGCGACCATAGGCCAACATCGCTTTGATAGTTTCTGAATCCAAACCGGTTAACTCGGCATATCTCTCAACTGTGACGTGAGGAGTTAGAAGAGTGATTGAAATATTAGGTCTCATGATGCAACATCCCCTATTCGCTTGTGGTGAGCGGTAGTAAAGATTAATAACGGGTGGTTATTCACTTTCCGAGATGAACTCAGTCTCTCGAAAAGTGAGTTTAAATCAATAAACTTCACTTTCCGAGATGAACATGGATCTTCGACGTGGTGGCCAAGCGGCAATTGACCGGATGCTGGAGGCTTATGGCTTCAGTACAAAGCAGGCTTTATGTGAGCAATTAGGCATATCTGCCAGTACATTAGCCAACCGTTATCTGCGTGATACTTTTCCCGCAGACCTCGTGATTCAGTGTGCTTTAGAGACTGGCGCATCACTGCGTTGGTTAACTACTGGTGAGGGCGCGATGTATGAAAATGCTAAACAGCTTGATATCGTGCAGATTCCTCGCCAAAAGTTGTTAGACGGCAAACTCTACGATTCAAATTTCCATTTGTTCGATAAGGCGTTCTTGCCTGATGGATTGAAAGACCCGGTTGTTATCCTTGATGGTGATGTCACCTATATTGCTGACCGTAAGTTCGATGAAGTACAGGATGGAAAGTGGGTTGTTGATATAGAGGGAAAGGTTAGTGTGCGAGACATTATTCGTATTCCGGGCGGAAAAGTGCGGGTAGAGGGCGGTAAGTTTGCTTTTGAGTGCTCAATTAATGAAATTCATTTTGTATCAGCCATAGTATTGTTCATTTTAAAAAA
>NZ_JAZGQA010000332.1:0-2313 GCF_048593855.1 Yersinia sp. 2542 StPb PI | reverse complement strand
AGAAGACTGGAGAGTGCTTTTCCCATGCTGGAATCCCTGACTTTACAACCCATTGCTCTGATCAATGGCACCGTTAACTTACCCGGTTCTAAAAGTGTTTCTAACCGTGCACTTCTTCTGGCAGCGCTGGCCGAAGGGACGACCCAGCTGAATAACTTGTTAGACAGTGACGACATTCGCCATATGCTCGATGCCTTGCAGGCATTGGGGGTGAATTTCCGCCTTTCGGCTGATCGCACTCAATGTGAAGTGGATGGTGTAGGTGGCAAATTGGTCGCAGACCAACCCTTGGAACTGTTCTTAGGCAATGCGGGTACGGCAATGCGCCCATTGGCTGCGGCACTTTGCTTGGGTAACAGCGACATCGTACTAACCGGCGAACCGCGGATGAAAGAGCGGCCAATTGGCCACTTGGTTGATGCCTTGCGTCAGGGCGGTGCGCAGATTGATTATCTGGAGCAAGAGAACTACCCGCCGGTGCGCTTACGTGGTGGTTTCCGTGGTGGAAAACTGACCGTCGATGGTAGTGTCTCCAGCCAATTTCTGACAGCATTGCTGATGACTGCCCCCTTGGCTGAGCAAGATACCGACATTCAGATTCAAGGCACTCTGGTCTCTAAGCCATACATCGATATTACCCTGCATCTGATGAAAGCCTTCGGTGTTGATGTGGTGCATGAGAACTATCAACTGTTCCATATAAAAAGCGGCCAGACATATCGCACTCCGGGCACTTATTTGGTTGAGGGCGATGCGTCTTCTGCGTCCTATTTCTTAGCCGCTGCGGCAATTAAAGGTGGCACCGTGCGTGTCACGGGTATCGGTAAAAAAAGCGTGCAAGGTGATACCAAATTTGCTGATGTGCTGGAAAAAATGGGCGCAAAAATTAGCTGGGGTGATGACTATATCGAATGTAGCCGTGGCGAATTACAGGGTATCGATATGGATATGAATCACATTCCTGATGCGGCCATGACCATTGCTACCACCGCACTGTTTGCCAATGGCCCGACGGTTATTCGTAATATCTATAACTGGCGGGTAAAAGAGACTGACCGCTTATCTGCGATGGCCACTGAGCTGAGAAAAGTGGGTGCGGAAGTTGAAGAAGGTGAAGACTATATTCGTGTGGTGCCACCCGTGCAATTAATTGCCGCTGAAATAGGGACTTACAATGACCACCGTATGGCGATGTGCTTCTCACTGGTGGCGTTATCTGATACACCGGTGACGATTCTTGACCCTCAATGCACCGCTAAAACCTTCCCTGACTACTTTGAACAATTGGCCAATCTGAGCCAGACAGCCTGACCTTTTTGCGCCGAATTTATTGACCTCTAATGGGTACCCGTCGGTACCCATTCCCTATTTTATAGACGGATAGCAATTTCTTTGTTGGCAAATAAGAATAAATGTTTTTTCTGGCTATCTTTCACATCTCTTCTACACTCCAGCCACGGCTTATGGTTTTATTTTCAGCAACTGAACCACGCGAGGGTAACAGTTCACATCGATGCGGCGTATAATGCTGCTCCTGTGTTTGCCCTGCTGGGTAGACAAGAGGTTTTGCCTACCGAAAGGAGAGAGAAATGACGGCGATAGCCCCGGTGATAACCGTTGATGGACCAAGTGGTGCAGGTAAAGGTACGCTTTGCAAAGCTTTGGCTGAATCGTTGAACTGGCGCTTGCTGGATTCGGGGGCGATTTACCGGGTTTTGGCGTTAGCGGCCCTGCATCATCAGGTTGATATCAGCACCGAAGAGGCATTGGTTCCACTTGCCGCACATCTCGATGTTCGTTTTGTCTCACAGAATGGGCAGTTAAAAGTGATTTTAGAAGGTGAGGATGTCAGCAATGAAATCCGCACCGAAACTGTAGGGAATACTGCATCTCAGGCCGCGGCTTTCCCGCGAGTCCGTGAGGCATTACTACGCCGCCAGCGAGCATTTCGTGAAGCACCGGGCCTGATTGCCGATGGTCGCGATATGGGGACAGTGGTCTTCCCTGATGCGCCGGTGAAAATATTTCTTGATGCAAGTTCGCAAGAACGCGCACACCGACGTATGCTACAGTTGCAGGAAAAGGGGTTTAATGTTAACTTTGAACGTCTTTTGGCCGAGATACAGGAGCGAGACTCTCGTGATCGTAACCGGTCTATTGCACCTTTAGTCCCTGCGGCGGATGCGTTGGTACTGGATTCAACCAGTATGTCCATCGAGCAGGTGATCGAACAGGCGCTGGCTTATGCCCAACGAATTTTAGCGTTGCCGTTGAAAAAATAACGACAATGCGGTCAGTTCTGAGCTCTCAACG
>NZ_JAZGQA010000331.1:0-2339 GCF_048593855.1 Yersinia sp. 2542 StPb PI | reverse complement strand
TTTATTAGTATTATCGCGGCCTTCAACCTTTGTATAAGCACTAAACTTCCCCACTGCGTCTCGAAAAATAACGCGGCTTAATTTAGTAGAAGCCCGCTGGGAAGTACCTTCACTATGATAGCCACCAAAGTATCCACCAATAACCTTCTCATATTCAGAACGATATAAGGAAGCATCTAGCAACCAATAGCCAAGTGGTAAACTGTAATTCATAGACCAAGAACTTTGACTATCGGTTTTGGCATACAAATCATTGTAAGCATAATAGAAAGATAAAGAGTCATTAAATCCGGAAAAATTATTTACGGTCAAAGTCGAATTGTATTGATGCCAACCATCATCTTCACGGCCTGAGTTATTCATCCCTACAGAGAGTGAAATAGGAAAATAACTTGAATTACTGAGATCTAAAGTTGAGTAGCCAAAGTCATCCGATGGAACAATTTGTAATTTATCAGTCCTTGAAACTCGAAGTAAGTTATCCAACCCTTGGTCAATATCTGACATTTTAAGTTTATTCCCTTGGGCAAAAGGAATTGCACTAAACAGCCTGGTTTTTTCAAAGAATGTGGGTGGATTCCCCTCGACACTAAACCCTGAAATCTTCCCCCATAATACCTCTAATTTAAGTACCCCCTCACGTAAACTACCCGGTTGAACAGTCACCAGCGTTGTCGCATAACCCTTGCCAACATAGAAATTGGTCAAATCCTTAACCAATTCCATTATCTCCTTTTGTCCCATCTCAGTATCTAAGAATTGCATAATAATCTTCTGCCTTTGTGGTGAATTGGCATAGATATCATCGTTTTCAATACTAATATGATGAATAAAAAACGTATATTTTGACTTCAAAAGATTATCCTCATGCTGCTCATTGAGAATATTATTCTGACGTCTTATTTCGCTCTCTCTACGTTTTTCATCTTGAATCATTGAGCGTGTACGGCTACGTTCCAGTCTATCTAATTCTCTGGATGCGTTTGATGCTTGAGTATTTAATTGTGGTGGCTGTATTTGAGCATTAACCTGTGCGCACATAAATGCGAATGGCGCGACAATGCAGCCTGTTAAATACATCCTATTAATAATAACCATTCTGACGATACCAAACATGATATTACTCTATCGTTAAATTGAAATAAACTTGGCCAGCAACATTTCCTGATGTGATGTTTTTCCTATTTGGATCCACTATGTATATTTGGGCAAAATATTTTAGATCTTTATGTTCATCTACGTTAAATATAATTTCGGATGATTTTGTACCATCCACCTGTTGAGCATTAATCCCATTCCCAGTTAACATCCTTGTCCCTATTCCTTTCGCACCACCATTTTCAACGGGAATAGTATTTTGGATAACCCCTCTAGAGGAGGTTACAGGTTGTTGTTCAACAGTGGTAAATGCTATTTTTACAGAAGACGCCTGTGGACAATATACTGAGATTGAAAATGGAATTGGAGTTCCATGTTTATTACCTGTATTGAAATCAGAAAGAGGATAATTTCCCAAATCAATATTTAAATTTGAATTTGCGATCATACAGGAACGTACAACAACTGAAGTATTGGCTGTTAACACTATAGATAATAATGTTAGACTATTGCTTGCCTCCTCAGCTGCAGTAAGGACAACCTTTGCAATTTCACCCTGGGGGATATCCCCTGCTGTTATTTTTCCGGTTTGAATAAATTCGATTAATAAACTGTCGTTATTTATGGTGCAAGGCGATTGACAATCTTGAATCGTTGGAAAATAAGCAGCGTCACGGCTAACGGGCCATTTTATTCTGATTCCTACACCACCAATTTCAGTACTGTATACATCAGGAAGAGCTGATAAAGAATTACCGCGCGTATAAGTAGACGTTAGGCGGGTTTTTACCCCCCCCCCACAGGTATAATTTAATGTATTAACGGGAATAAGCCGCGATCCAAGAACAGAACCTATTGCTCCATTTTCTGCTGGGTTAAGAACCAATTGAGGCATAGCAACCGTTGCTACATTTCCCGAACAGGTTGCAGCTATTACACTCGAACTCATCCAACCTAACGACAAAGCAATAAGGGTTAACATCCTAATAATTAACATATAACATTCACCTCAATTAGGTTAGCTACTTTCATTACGACAAATAGTGTTGACGATTTTTATGTTTTCATAGTCAGAATAGAGTTCAGGTATATAGTTGATAAAACATTTCTGTATGCCTTCTTTACTGTTCCAAACAATAGTAATACTCTGCGATTTCTCACTCGAGAGAATGATATTCCCACCTTGACCAACCACACCTAGTGAATCACCAGCAGCATTATAGGCGTTGGCACCAAAGGGG
>NZ_JAZGQA010000330.1:0-2344 GCF_048593855.1 Yersinia sp. 2542 StPb PI | reverse complement strand
ATAACATCTCTCATAAATCACCTTTTACATTTAGATTATCTAACGATTAATCGAATAAACAAACAGTTAAACGCAAAATCAAATATCTGGTGTGGATCAAAGAGTATGCGTTGAGACCGTCCTGGGTCTCTTTATCCATCCTGGTTTAATAGTGGTTAATCGTAAAAATAGTTTTATATCCGTCCAACAAAAAACAATAGTCACACTCATGACATATTAAGCAGCATGTATATTAAGTTTGATGCAGGCTATTAGTGAATTTATTTTCAGATGTCATCACTTAAAATAGCTGACTATATTGTCATTTTTTATCTTAACTGGTTGCGATTGAGTTCAAGTTAATCACTTCCCCCCTAATGATTTTAGGAGGGAAATATGGTTTCAACTAATAATAATTAATGGTAAACGTTACAGCGGCATTAGCCTTTCCCGGTGTTACCGTCGAATTAGTTTGTATATAACGAGCGACCAGTGGAAACGAAGCTGTCGTTGCCGTATCATTTTCCATTGTTTTGGTCGTCATAGATGATAAGTTTATTGGTACTGGAGAGGGATCGCTTATCTGGCCTCTTGCTAACTGGATACCAATACCTGTTGCGCTGGTAGACCCTGTGCTCAGGCCAATAATACCGCTAGCGCTATTAATAATAGACGTATTTGGCGTTAAGAGTAGAGAAAGCGTATTTTTGGTCGGCGTTCCTGTTCCTGAAGTGCCATTGTCCGAATAAAATACATCTGTTCCACTACGAAACCGCCCATAAAACCTTGGACAATTGGTGAGGTTGATCGACGCATTTTTCCACGAAGTCGATGTGCCAATCCCGGTAAAGGTTCTGTTTACATCAAATGTACCCATTTGGACATTAACATCTGGAGTAGTACAGGTCTGAGAAACAACGACGAGCGTACCGGTATAGCAGGTACGGACGATCTCAACGGTATCCCCTGCCTGACCAAATGATTGTACGGTGCAAGGCAGGTCGCTCCCCCTAATAACACCTCCTGCCGTAAGTGGCCCTATTTTCAAGAACGACATTCCAAGGGCAAATGAACCTGCAGCTATAGAACATGTAGAAACGTTTGTACATGTGGTTGAAGCCTGACTAGCCGGAAACATTGAGTTGCTTGCTCGGTTAACTGATATACCAACAGCTAAACCAGGGACTCCACTTTCATAAAGCTTACCCGCCCAATTACCTGTATTCCACAACGCCAGAGGGAGAGGTCTGCTGGAAAACTCAGAAATCTGATAAAACTGACCTGGTGAGCTACACGTAATTTTAGGTATAGGAAACGTAGGTTGATAGTATTGCGTGTAAGCAAAAGTACCATCTGCATTATCAGCGCCAATGTTCGTGATCACCCCAACTAATGGCATGGAAACATTAACAACCTGCTTGAGTGCACTGTCTGGTGCAAACGCACAGGCTGCCATTACGCTTTTCATCAGTATCAAGGAGATTAATGCTGATAAAATCATGATAAATCTTATAGAAAATCTCATTTCTCGTTTCTCCCGTTGTACTGGTCAATGCAATGCTTGATTAGCTACTGCCAGTATTAATCTGTACTTGAGCCACTTTTCTTTCTATCGGCCAGGAAGTATTCCCTAGAGAACAGACAGAGCTAACCTGCTGTATCTGAATCTGTTTTGGTCCTTTGATTACAAACATCAGTAGTTCCACCTAACCCCATATAAAACACACACATCGGCACTAAAGGTAACAGGCTCACCTTTTACTAAAGTTGAGGTACCTTGTTGGGTGTTGTATTTCACCAATGCGCTAGCATTAAGGGTAATATTCTTACTGGTTGACCTCAGCTCCACGCCATAAGAGGTCCCTTTCGTATCAGACTTCATCCATCTGATACGGCACCACTGTATAACCCCGTATCACTCACTTTTTATGGTCGTGGCCCGACGCTCATCAACCTGACCCTGAGGCACACAGGTCGAGGTAAACCGCATCATCGCGCTGGCTTTACCGTTGGCTAATTGCGGCGGCAGAATATAGTTCAGGTAACATTGCTGGCCGGTACCTTCACCCCAACTGACTTGCAAACGGCCACGCTCCTCGCTCACCCGCGCATAAATCTGACCACCCTGACCGACAGAACCCACCACCTGACCTTTGGTGTCTAATACTTGCGACCCAAACGGCACCGGCTCGCCATCTGACTGGGTGGCATTGACCAATATCGGATAGCCCTTGGTACTTTTATATTTCACCATCACCACCGCTCCGGCATTCGGCGCCACTTTCTGACTGGTGGATTCCAGCTCCACGTCATAAGAGGTCCCCTTCGGATCGATGGTTATCTCATTCATCTGATAGGCACTCAG
>NZ_JAZGQA010000032.1:0-30682 GCF_048593855.1 Yersinia sp. 2542 StPb PI | reverse complement strand
TTTTGGATTGTCACTGCGATAGTTTTGCGAACTTAATCTATTAGTAATAAGAATATCGACTTCATCTAACATGCATATTTTACAAAATGCATACTGGTCAAATTTACTGGAGTCGGCCAATAATATTTTTTGGCCCGAAACTTGTAACATAACTTGTTTTAACTTGGCGTTAATATCATTGCCATCACGCACCCCACTTTCCTGATTAATACCCTGGCAAGAGAAGAAAAAAGTATTGATCTGGAAATTGCGGATAGCATTCTCCGCCACCGGGCCATGGAAGTCATCATGGCGAGCAGAATACTCACCGCCAATACCAATGATGCGCACTTTGTCACGGCAGGCCAGTGCCTGGATAATCTTCACTGAGTTGGTGACGACGGTAATCTCAATGTCTGGGATTTGGCGTGCCAGAAACCAGCAAGAGCTACTGTTATCCAGTAAAATACAGTCGCCCGGATGGATAAATTGTAATGCTGCTTTAGCAATTTTCATTTTAGTATCAGGGTGTTCCTCCGTACGTTTACGGAAGGATTCGGCCCGATCAATAGCATTAAGGCTGTAGTGGGTCTCTTTAATATCAATGACGGAGAGATCAGGGCCATCCAGTGCCACCGCGCCACCAAAGCTACGGATCAGTTTTTGCTTTTTTTCCAGCACCGTCAGGTCACGGCGAATAGTTTCTCGCGAAACCTGGCATAATACCGATAACTCAGTTACCTGCGCCGAGCCTTGCTGCTGCACATGGCTACAGATGATTTTATAGCGTTCGGCTTGTAACATATTTACCTCAAAAATTGTCTTAGCGCTTAATGCTAAAAAGCACCCGTAGCACCCGTAGCACCCATGCTGCTATACCTGAAGTGGTTGGCATTGCAGGTAGCACTTCTGCGGCTTCAAATACGATGATGGTATATTGGTATTTATCTGCTGTTTATACAGTGACTGAATTCAAGTATTGCTTTAAGGAATATTTTTCGCTGAGATTGTGTGGTGAAGGTCACATATATTAATTACTGATCCATTTAATTATCATAAATAATGTGATTCATACCTCATATTAAGGGCCTCTTTGCCTTACGAATGGTCAATCTTGGTAATAAAAACACACATTCGGGCATGGTAAGCATGCCCGAATGTGACCGAATACAACCGATTTCTTTTGTTTGATGATTGACTCGCCTTTCATCCTCTTTAATTTAGCCATAAATAGAGTTAGGTTAGTTTGCAGCCGGATATTATGTTTGGGGATAGATAAAGCCTGGGCTGAATAATAGCTTTTGAATGACGGATTTAAGTTAGTTGTTTTTAATTAACAGTTTTCTTATTTATTAGGCTCATTGCCAATGATGGCTATTTATAGCGAGTTGCTTGTTTAATTACAGCCATTAAATAATCTAACGACATCATGTGCGTTATTGGTGATTGTTAATTGCCGTACTGAATATTATTTCATGAGGTGGCATCATGTTAGAACAGTTAAAACAACAGGTTTTTGACGCTAATTTAGCATTACCAAAATATAAGCTCGTGACTTTTACCTGGGGTAATGTCAGCGGTATTGATCGTGAGCGCGGGTTAGTGGTGATTAAGCCCTCTGGTGTTGAATACGAGGCCATGAGTGTGAATGACATGGTGGTGGTGGATTTGGCAACCGGTAAGGTGGTGGAGGGAAATAAAAAACCGTCTTCCGATACCGATACCCATCTGGTGCTATACCGGGCCTTTCCCGAAATAGGTGGTATTGTCCACACCCATTCTCGCCACGCCACCATTTGGGCGCAGGCGGGTAAGTCGCTCTCAGCATTAGGCACCACCCATGCTGATTATTTCTATGGCCCCATCCCATGCACCCGCCTTATGACTGATGCCGAAATTGCTGGCGACTATGAGTATGAAACCGGCAATGTCATTGTCGAAACCTTTGCCCATCAGGCGTTAAGTGCGGGGGAAATTCCGGCGGTTCTGGTCAATGGCCATGGCCCGTTTGCCTGGGGTAGCGATGCGGCCAGTGCGGTGCATAACGCGGTAGTGCTGGAAGAAATTGCTTATATGAACCTGTTTACTCATCAACTTCGGCCTGCGGTGGCTAATATGCAGCAAACATTGTTGGATAAACACTATCTGCGCAAGCATGGTGCAAAAGCCTATTACGGTCAGTAAGGTGAAGGGCAGCTTAGCGGCGTAGAGCAAGTCTGCGCCATCAGTTACTCTGCATCGACATTGGAGATGACCTGTTCTACATCATCCAGCGTCCCGATTTTTACCTCTCCCGTTCGGCACATTTTACTTTTGTCGATCAGTAAGATGGATTGCGTGGCCCGTTTTAACAGCATGGTCTTGAATTCGGCATTAAACGGGTTTGAATCCCATAAGGTACCGTCGGCATCAATGCCTTCGCACGAGAAAATAAACAGATCAATTTCGATGGTTTTTAGCAGTGAAAAGAGTGCGGGGTTAACGTAGCAGGCATATTTACGCTGTAAGCGGCCACCGGCACTGATCAACTCAATATTTTGGTGTTTCACCAATTCCTGGCAAATCCGCACACTATTGGTAAACACCGTTATATCGATATCGGGCAGCTTTTTGGCTAAATACCAGCAGGTGGAACTGGCATCCAATGCGATCACCATGCCACTGTCAATCAGTGACAGGGCATGGTCGGCAATGCTGGCTTTGCTGGATAGGTGACTTTTTAGCCGGGTGGTGAAAGGATCGCCGCTGTCTTTGGTGGCACGCTTAATGCTTTTGGCGCGCCCGTGCTGGCGGATGATCAGCCCTTGCGCCTGTAACTCGTTCAAGTCACGGCGAATGGTCTCTTGGCTGACCTCAAGTAACTGAGCCAGATCTGCGGTTGTCAGCGTTTCATGCTGTTTGATATGTTGCAGGATTTTCTGGTGACGAGATGCTTTCATGATCCTCTCCGTCAGCAAAGCCATGTATACATTGATTGATATTAATATATTGGTTAATACCAACACATCAGTTAATACCAACAAAGAGTACATGGCTAAAGGGATGAGGTTACGTGATCACGGGTTTAAAAAACAGGCGTCACCCCCTTCTTTAACAGAATATTACCGTATTTGGCGGTCTCTCCGGTGATGACGATGGCATAGGCTTGCTGAGCGCGCTGATAAAACGCAAAACGATCAATACGTTCCACTGGCAACGCTTCCTGGCTACCAAACAGGGCATGTAAATAGCGTTTTTCAACCGCGGCATCAAGGGTGTCGCCTGCCACCGCGGCCATCATTACCAATGGTGGTGCGTAGCTGTCCAGTTCAAATAACGGAATAGTGGCCGCTAGCAATGCACTAACAGATAAACCATCGGCATGAATCACCAACGGGCCACCGTTTTTTCCAATCGCGTGCGCCGGGAAATGGGCATCCGAAAAGATTATTTCATCACCGTGCCCCATCTCTGCCAGCGTTTTTAGCAGTTGTGGTGACAGTAATGGCGAAATAGTTTTAAGCATGAATGGCTCCTTCAGTAATGGGATATGGGCTGTCGCTCAGTGCCTGATAAAGCGGTTGTTGCTCGCCAGGCTGATAGTATTGATAGCGGTAATTGACCTGCCCCCGCGCTTGTTCAGCACTGCGGTAATAGCCAGTGGCACTCCAGACAAACAACGCCGCCCCCAGAACCGTAGTTTCAGCTTCATCAATTACTTTGATGGGCAGATTGAGCACATCGGCTTTGATCTGGTTCCACAAGGTATTACGGCTACCACCGCCAACCAGCAGCAGTTCGCGGGTACGGAATTCACCAATCTCTTCGAGTAATGACAGATTGCTTTTTAACTGCCAGGTAAGGCTTTCCAACGCAGAACGGTAAAAATGCCCGCGCCGCGCCGCCAGCGAGACCCCTTGCCAGCCGCCCGATTGATGATGCTGAGCACTGCCCAGTAGGTTGCAATTCATACGTATGCCGTTTGCCCCGGGAACGATAGCCTCAGCTTCACTAATCATTTGCTGGTAGACCTCGGCACTGGCTTCGTTATGCCAATACAACTGCCGCACCCATTCCAGTACCCCTGAAGCCAGCCATTGCAAACCTGGGTTAAACAACCTTGGGCAGCTATCAAGTTCACAAGTGGAACCGGCAAATTGTGGCAATAGTGTCGTATTCACTTTTGGGGTCCGAACCATCAGAATTTCCCAGGTACCTGATGACAGTACCGGTTGATCCAAATCGGCACCCGAACCAAATAATGCAAACTGGGTATCGTGACCGGCTGATATCACCGGCAAACCCGCGGGTAACCCTAACTCTGCGGCGATATCTGGCAGTAGCTGACCAATGATTTCACCGGCGGCCACCATTGGTGGGAATAAATCAGCGTGAATACCGATCTTTTGTAAAATCGTGCTGCTGAATTGCTCACGTTTCACATCCAACAGTTGGCTGGTGCCAGCCATGGTGCGGTCGGTGGTAAATTCTCCGGTGAGGCGATGGTTGATTAAAGATGAAATAAACAGCCAGGCATGGGCTTGTTCAACTAAATCGGGTCGATTTTCCTGTAACCAAATCAACTTGTATAAGGTGTTAAAACTGAACTGACCGATACCGGATATTTGCTGTAACTTTTCAGCAGACATATAGCGGGAGATACTCTCCATCACCGCCACGGTACGCGGGCATTTCCAACTGATAATGGGGTACAGCATTTTGCCGTTGGCATCCACCAATGCACCGTCTACACCGAAGGTAGTGACAGTCATGCCATGGATCTTATCCTGATGAATCTGTGGCAGTAATTGGCGGCAACACTGAGCGAAACTGTGCAAGATGCCATCGAGCGGCCATAACTGCCATTGCGGATTAGCCGGATCGGGTTGGCTGTGGTTCGGCATCACAGCTTTCGCCACCACCACACCTTGAGGATCGACTGCGATCGCCCGGATATTGGTTGCGCCGCAATCTAAAACAATGACCACATCGCGCTTCATAAATGCTCCTGTTACTGCTGTCAGGCAGAAAATGTCTTGCCACGGGGGGCGAATAACGTGGAACGAAGGGAATATGGGGCGTCGAGGCGGTAACGATGTGAGTCGCTAAACCCTCGGGGCACGATAAACCCTTCGTTCACCTTGCTGACAGCAAGGGTTGTTTTATGACTCAGGTAAGGAGTGCTCCACACCTGCGACCCTGCTCAAACATCACATTATCTTTTATACAATGGGCCGTAGTTTTGGCAGGCGCGGTAATCCTGCCCTTCGATATCCATACCGTGCGCGCCCCACGCAGTTGGCCGGTAAACACTCTCTTCTTCGACGTTATGCATGCACACCGGGATGCGTAACATCGAGGCGAGTGTAATCAGGTCCGCCCCGACATGGCCGATGGTCAGCACGCCATGGTTAGCTCCCCAGTTCGCCATTACCGAGTAAACATCGCTGAATGGCCCTTTGCCGGTCAGGCGTGGAGCAAACCAGGTGGTTGGCCAACTTGAATCGGTTCGCTTGTCCAGGGTGTCGTGAACGGATTTCGGTAATTCGACACTCCAGCCCTCGGCAATTTGCAAGACCGGCCCGACGCCTTTAATCAGATTGATACGGCTCATGGTGAATGGCACACCGCCACGGGTCAGGAAACGCGAAGAGAAGCCACCGCCACGGAAGTATTCATGGATAGCGGGGCACCATTCGGTTGCCGCCAGACAAGCATCGGCTTCTTGCTGGCTCACTTGCCAGTGCGGTTTGATGGTCGGTTTACCTTGCGCATCGTTTTGGCGGCAAGTGCCGTCCAACGCGGCAGAACCGGAGTTAATCAGATGGATAATGCCGTGTTCGGCAACCCCCTCCAGTTGATGGCCGGTAACCCGCTGTACCGCTTCCGGTGACCAGTAGGTACGGACATCCGCAAAGATCTGCGCGGTGCCGGTCAGGGTATGGCCAAATAGCATCGCCACGCCGTTCAAACTGTCGTTTTCGGTGGCGACAACCATCGGTTCGCGCACGCCATTCCAGTCGAACGAACTATTCAGCAAGGCTTCAGCGGTATCACCATTTGGATATTGATCGGTCCAGTGGCGCTGACCCTGGAAACCGGCAGCAATGGCGTTATAGCCCAAGGCTTCCTCACCAAAACCTTTCGTTGCCAGTGTTGGATTACCTTGCATCATGTCGCGGATACATAACGCCATTTGCAGGCTTTCACGCAGTACCGCGCGGCTGCTTTCCGCTGAACGGCGGTATTGTTCTGCGTTTTTATCCGGTCCGTATTTAAAGTTTTTATCTGCCCATGACAACGCCAGCTCTAGCTCTTGCTCGTCATAGATTTTCTGATCAATGCGGCGGCGCAACTCTGTCATATCGACCGCTTGCACTTTCATTCCTAACCAGGATTCAAAGAAGTTATGGTCAACAATGGAGCCGGCAATCCCCATGGATACCCCACCGAGAGAGAGGTAACTTTTGCCCTTTAAGCTGGCAACGGCTAAACCTGCGCGAGCGAAGCGCAGCAGTTTTTCCTGCACATCGGCAGGGATGCGGGTGTCATTAGCATCCTGCACGTCATGGCCGTAAATAGAGAAGGCTGGCAATCCTTTTTGATTGTGCGCCGCCAGTGCTGCTGCCAGATAGACCGCGCCAGGGCGTTCGGTACCATTAAAGCCCCAAATAGCTTTCGGGCGGAACGGGTCCATATCAATGGTTTCGCTGCCGTAGCACCAACAAGGTGTCACCGTGATGGTTAGGCCAATATTCTGTGCGCTGAATTTATCGTCACAGGCGGCGGATTCTGCCATGCCGGCAATGCAGGTATCAGCAATGACACATTCAACGGGCGTGCCGCAAGGATGGCGTACCACCTCTTGCAGAAACTCTGCGGTGGCACGGGCCATTTTCATGGTTTGCTCTTCCAGCGATTCACGTACACCCATTCTGCGTCCATCAATGACCGGGCGAATGCCAATTTTAGGTAATTGAATTGTCTTTTTCATTATTAGTCCTTGTGTTCAGTAGCAAGAATTTAATGTTAATTTGTCCGTTACCCGTATTATTAATTAACGGGAACTGTTTTGTACTTGGCAAAAATAAAGATAATGGCAAAACATAAAGCAGGAATAATTTCAGCCGTAGGTATATTCCCTGCCGCATCGCTAACTAATCCCATGATCGGGGTGACGATACCACCACCGACAATGGTCATAACAATAATAGATGCGCCATATTTAGTGTCTTGATTTAGATTCTTAATGCCTAATGAGAATATGGTTGGGTATTGGATTGACATAAACATACTGCACAGGGTGAGTGCTAATAATCCAATGTGTCCGCCGAAGGCCGCAGAGATAATACATAACAGCATAGAGATAAATGCATAAGCCGCTAAAACTTTCTCTGGTGCGAAACGAGTAATTAACCAGGTGCCACTGAATCGACCGATAAAGAAACATACCATGGTGGCCGTTAAATAATTAGCCGCATATCCCGGTGTGATATTCGGTAGCTCTTCAATGGCATAACGAATTAAATAGCTCCAACATGCGGTTTGTGCGCCAACATAACAGAACTGTGCTAATACCGCCCAGCGCCAATGTGTTATCTTTAATAACCGTGGTAGTGATGCAAAGAAAGAACCGTTATGCGAATCATCCGATTCACTTTTTATTGCCGGGAAACGAGTGATTAAAATTAATAGCGCAACAAAAATAACCACAGCAACAATAATCAGATAGGGTAATTGAACAGCTTTTACTAAACTATGATGATAGCTATTCAAATCCTCAGCAGACAATTTATCCAGCACTTCCTGTGTTTGGTGGGGCACATTGGAGAGTATTAAGCTTTGGCCGAACACTACCGCAATAATGGCCCCGAAAGAGTTAAAGGTCTGTGCCAGGTTAATACGGAAGTGACCGGTTTTTTCTGGCCCCAATACAGTAACAAAAGGATTGGCAGCCGTTTCCAGGCAACCTAAACCGGCAGCGATAATAAATAATCCGATTAAAAACAAGGTGTAATTCATCGTTTCGGCCGCAGGCCAGAACAATGCCGCCCCGAAGGCATAGAACAGTAATCCAGTAATAATCCCCGCCTTATAGCTAAACCTTTTCATCAATATCCCGGCAGGTATTGGGATTAAGAAGTAGCCAAAATAGAAGGAGGATTGAATCAGCCCTGCTTGAAAGTTGGTCAGGGTGAAAGCCTGCTGAAATTGAGGTAATAAAATATCATTTAGGTTGTTTGCTACTGCCCAAAGGAAGAACAGTGAACACAGTAATGCGAAAGGAATCAGATACCTTTTTTTATTTGCAGCCTCGTCACTTACCGAGGCGGAAATTTTAGTGCTATCTGTTTGTATTAAAATATTTCCCATGATGCCCTCGTCAGATACTTCACTAGTCCGAAAGTTTGTAATGTTCGACGGAATTATTTTTGTTTAATGAGTGATACTTTCTCTGGCGAGCCACAACTGCCTGAGTGACAAATTTAAATATCCTCATTGCGATAAGTCCCGTTCTTTATAAGGTAAAAATCGCTAAAAAGTATGAGCTGAATCACATTGGTAACTCAATGCTGATATTTTGTGATGACAGTCACTTTAAATAAAAACATTTCATGACCGTTTGAAATGAATTGTGTTTCAAACACACATAGGTAATGACCGATTTTTCTATTTCTGTCACAAACGGTCAATTATAGTAAAATAACCCGACATTTAATCATTCGCGTCACTTGACCGTTTGTCCATATTGTTTTTTCAAACGGACATTTCATGCAAATAAATAAGATCTAAATTGCGATTAAGTTATGAATAGTCATGACATGGCTCACATTTTGGTGTGCTTTATTTCTCAGTTGAATTAAATGAGCGAAAGATATATCCACAGTTGTTAACGCTTATTCACCTACATCCATTATTCAATGCATTTTTATATTTAGGTATTTGCATCTTAAGAGAGGAACAAATGAAGAGAGAAGCACTGGCGCGCGATATTATCAATACTTGCCTGGAAATGACCCGTTTAGGGTTGAATCAAGGGACGGCTGGCAATGTTAGTGTGCGCTATCAGGATGGATTTTTGATTACGCCCTCCGGTATTGCCTACGACAAACTGACGGAGTCGCATATTGTTTATATCGATGCCAGCGGCCACCATGAGCCTGGCAAAGTCCCTTCCAGTGAGTGGCGTTTTCATCAGGCGGTTTATCATACCCGGGCAGACGCCAATGCGGTGGTACACAACCACTCAGTCCATTGCACCGCAGTATCGATTCTTAACCGCCCGATCCCGGCGATTCATTACATGATTGCCGCTGCCGGTGGCGATGATATCCCCTGTGCGCCCTACGCCACTTTTGGTACCAAAGCGCTGTCTGAACATGTCGCCGTGGCGATGAAGCACCGCAAGGCCACGCTGTTGCAGCACCATGGCCTGATTGCTTGTGAGGAGAATTTGGCCAAAGCGTTGTGGCTTGCTCATGAAGTTGAGGTGTTGGCAACACTGCTGCTGGCTATCTTGCCGATTGTCGATGAGGTGCCGGTGTTATCCAAAGAAGAAATCAGCGTGGTACTGGAGAAATTCAAAACCTACGGTTTACGGGTTGAAGATTAGCGTGCGGGTTAAAATACCGAGAGGAATCAGTCATGAACAGAATGATTTTAAACGAAATGGCGTGGTTTGGGCGCGGTTCACTGGATGCGCTCACCGATGAAGTGACACGGCGGGGATATAAAAAAGCGTTAGTGGTCACCGACAAAATACTGATGGAGTGCGGTGTCGCGGCTTGCCTAATCAGCCGCTTGCAACAGGCCGGTCTGGATTTTGCTGTCTTTGATGCGGTAACGCCCAACCCGACAATCGCCATCGTACAACAAGGTGTGGCTGTTTTTCGCCAAAGCGAGGCGGATTATCTCATCGCGCTGGGCGGCGGTTCGCCACAAGATACCAGCAAGGCCATCGGCATTATTATCAATAATCCTGAGTTTGCTGATGTGCGCAGTTTGGAAGGGGTGGCTGACACCCGCAACGCTTGTGTACCTATTCTGGCCATTCCAACCACAGCCGGTACTGCGGCAGAAGTGACCATTAACTATGTAATTACTGATGAAGAGCGGCGGCGCAAATTTGTTTGCGTCGATCCTCATGCTATTCCGGCAGTGGCATTTATTGATGCTGACATGATGGACAGTATGCCAGCGGCCCTGAAAGCCGCGACCGGGGTTGATGCGTTGACCCACGCCATCGAAGGTTATCTGACTAAAGGGGCTTGGGAACTGACAGATGCTTTGCATCTTAAAGCCATTGAAGTCATCAGTCGTTCATTGCGGGCTTCTGTGCAAGGTGATGCCGCCGCCACCGAAGATATGGCACTTGGGCAGTATATCGCTGGAATGGGGTTCTCAAACGTAGGGCTGGGGTTGGTTCATGGTATGGCACACCCTCTGGGGGCGTTTTACAACATGCCACACGGTGTCGCCAACGCCATTTTACTGCCTTATATCATGCGTTATAACGCCGCTTATACCGGTGAACGCTTGCGTCAAATCGCGATGGCGATGGGCCTCGACAATGCCCTGAGTGGGTCATTGGCACAGGTTCGTGAGCAAACCATTCAGGCAGTAATTGAATTGAACCGTGATATTGGCATTCCGTCATCCCTGAGTGCGGTGGGTCTGCTGGCTGATGATATTCCCGCGCTGGCAGCAGCAGCCTTCGCGGATGTATGTACCGGCGGGAACCCGCGTGAAGCATCGATTGATGAAATTATGGCGCTGTATCATCAGGCTTGTTAAACAGAACGGTTATTTGTCACAGATTCATCATAAAGCAGTGAGGAGAAGGTAATCCCCACTGCTTTATTGATACCAGACAACACCCGCACTACCCATAAGGGGTAGGCTCATAACTGCGGGAAGAACTGTTTATCATCCTAACTATAATAACTGCTGTAGCTGGGCCACTGCGCTCTCATTCATGACACAACCTCTCCCGCAGAATTACTCATTTTTTTGAATTAATCGGATTTCATCTATCACGGATGTTGTCCATTTTCTGGAATGCAACCAAGTGGGAATCTTATGAAAGAGACCAACGAATCCCGGCTATTAACGGCAGAAGTCACGCGCCGAAAACTGGTCCAAACGACGCTTATCGGCAGTCTTGCCATGGCAACCGGAGCCTTTTCGCTCCCGTTCTCCCGCGCCGCCCGCGCGGTGCAATCGGCAATAAATCCGCTCAATAATGACAAAGTGATCTGGAGTGCTTGTACTGTCAACTGCGGTAGCCGCTGCCCGCTACGTATGCATGTCGTTGATGGCGAAATCAAATATGTCGAAACCGACAACACTGGCAATGATGATTTTGATGGCTTGCATCAGGTGCGTGCCTGTTTGCGTGGCCGCTCCATGCGCCGCCGGGTATACAACCCTGACCGTCTGAAATACCCAATGAAGCGTATTGGCGCACGTGGGGAAGGCAAATTCAAGCGCATCTCATGGGAAGAGGCATTCGACACCCTTGCGGGCAGCATGCAAAGCATCATTAAAGAATATGGTAACGAAGCTATCTATCTGAATTACGGCACCGGCACCTTAGGTGGCACCATGACCCGCTCATGGCCACCGGGAGCGACGCTATTGGCGCGGCTGATGAATTGCTGTGGTGGCTACCTTAATCATTATGGTGACTACAGTACTGCGCAAATCGCTGCTGGCCTGAATTACACTTATGGTGGCTGGGCTGATGGCAACAGCCCGTCCGATATCGAAAACAGCAAGCTGGTGGTGCTGTTTGGTAACAATCCGGCTGAAACGCGCATGAGTGGTGGTGGGGTCACCTACTATCTGGAGCAGGCACGGGAGAAATCCGATGCCAAGATGATAGTGATTGACCCACGCTATACCGATACCGCAGCAGGTCGAGAAGATGAATGGATCCCGCTGCGGCCCGGTACCGATGCGGCACTGGCATCGGCCTTGGCCTATGTGATGATTAGCGAGAATCTGGTCGATCAACCGTTCCTCGATAAATATTGTGTCGGTTACGATGAGAAAACCCTGCCGGCAGATGCGCCAAAAAATAGCCACTACAAAGCCTATATTTTAGGGCAGGGCGCAGATGAAACCGCCAAAACACCACAATGGGCGCAAGCCATCACCGGTATTCCAGCCGCAAGAATCATTAAACTGGGGCGTGAAATAGGGTCGGTGAAACCGGCTTATATTGCGCAAGGGTGGGGGCCGCAGCGCCATTCCAACGGCGAAAATACCAGTCGGGCCATTGCCATGTTGGCTATCCTGACCGGTAACGTTGGCATTAATGGCGGTAATTCTGGTGCCCGCGAAGGCTCTTACGGTTTGCCGTTTGTCCGCATGCCAACACTGGAAAACCCAGTTAAAACCAGTATCTCGATGTTCCTGTGGACTGACGCGATTGAACGCGGGCCAGAAATGACCGCTACCCGTGATGGTGTGCGCGGTAAAGATAAGCTGGATGTACCGATCAAGTTTATCTGGAATTACGCCAGTAACTGTTTGATTAATCAGCATTCAGAAATCAACCGTACCCACGACATTCTGCAAGATGATAAAAAATGTGAAATGGTGGTGGTTATCGATAATCACATGACCTCGTCAGCCAAATACGCCGATATCATCCTGCCTGACTGTACCGCCTCTGAGCAGATGGACTTCTGCCTTGACGCTTCCAGCGGCAATATGGCGTATGTGATTTTTGCCGATCAAGTCATCAAACCGCGTTTTGAATGCAAAAACATCTATGAAATGACCACAGAACTGGCAAAACGCATGGGGGTGGAGCAGCAATTTACCGAAGGGCGCACGCAAGAAGAGTGGTTGCGTCATCTCTACCAACAATCGCAACAGGCCATTCCTGAACTGCCTTCTTTTGAGGCGTTCCGCGAACAGGGTATCTTTAAAAAACGCGATCCGGCGGGGCATCATGTTGCCTATAAAGCGTTCCGCGCAGACCCTATTGCCAATCCGTTGACCACACCATCGGGCAAAATTGAGATTTACTCTGCCGAACTGGCACAGATTGCCGCCACGTGGGAACTGCAACAAGACGATGTTATCGATCCGCTGCCGGTCTATGCCGCAGGTTTTGAAAGCTACGATGACCCGCTCAATCAGCAGTATCCATTACAGTTAACGGGTTTCCACTACAAAGCCAGAACCCACTCCACCTACGGCAACGTCGATGTTTTAAAAGCGTCCTGCCGTCAGGAAATGTGGATTAACCCAATGGATGCCCGCGAGCGAGAGATCAAAAATGGCGATATGGTGCGTATTTTCAATGGCCGGGGCGAAGTTCAGATTAACGCCAAAGTCACACCGCGCATGATGCCAGGGGTTGTGGCACTGGGTGAGGGGGCATGGTATAGCCCGGATGAGAAACGTATTGATCGCGCGGGCAGTATTAACGTATTGACCACTCAGCGACCTTCTCCGTTGGCGAAAGGGAATCCATCCCATACCAACCTCGTTCAAGTTACCAAGGCATAAGGAGCTGACTGATGACAACGCAATATGGTTTTTACATCGACTCCAGCCGCTGCACTGGGTGCAAAACTTGCGAGTTGGCCTGCAAGGATTTCAAAAACTTATCCACCGATGTTAGCTTCCGGCGTATCTACGAATATGCCGGTGGGGATTGGCAGCAAGATAACGGCGCATGGCACCAAAATGTGTTCGCTTACTATCTCTCTATCGCCTGTAATCACTGTAGTGATCCCGCCTGTACCAAAGTATGTCCGAGTGGCGCAATGCATAAGCGTGATGATGGTTTCGTTGTGGTAAACGAAGACATTTGCATCGGTTGCCGCTATTGCCATATGGCATGCCCATACGGTGCGCCGCAATATGACGAAGCAAAAGGGCATATGACCAAGTGTGACGGCTGCTATGAAAGAGTCGCTGCCGGTAAGAAACCGATTTGTGTCGATTCTTGCCCACTGCGGGCGCTGGATATGGCCCCTATTGATGAATTACGCGAGAAATACGGTGATTTGGCCGAAGTCGCACCATTGCCAGCAGCCCATTTCACGCTGCCGAATATCGTAGTGAAACCTAATGCCAACAGCCGTCCGGTCAGAGATACCACCGGTCATCTGGCAAATCCGAAGGAGGTATAATATGGGCATGGGATGGCATGAATGGCCTCTAATGGTCTTTACGGTACTGGGGCAGTGCGTGGTCGGAGGCTTTATTGTGCTGGGACTGGCGCTGATATTCGGTGGTTTGAGTCACGACCAGCAACAGCGGATTCACCGCAGCATGTTGGTACTGTGGGTGCTGATGGCACTGGCTTTTATCGCCTCGACACTGCATTTAGGTTCGCCAATGCGAGCATTCAATTCATTAAGCCGCATTGGCGAGTCGGCGCTCAGTAATGAAATAGCCGCCGGTTCGCTGTTCTTTGCGGTGGCAGGTTTTTACTGGTTGTTGGCCGTATTGGGTAAAATGCCTGCGGTACTCGGCAAAGTCTGGCTAGTGGTCGCCATGGTGCTGGGCGTCGTATTTGTCTATGCCATGTGTCGAGTCTATTCCATTGATACTGTTCCCACTTGGGACAACCTCTATACCCCGCTAGGTTTTGTTCTTACCACCTTGATTGGCGGCCCGATGTTGGGTTATCTGTTGTTACAACTGGCCGGGATTAATGGGCGAATGATGCTGCAACTACCGATGATCAGTGTATTGGCACTGATTATCAGTATTGCCAGTGTCATTATGCAGGCGGCCAGTTTGTCGACGATTTACAGCTCGGTACAGCAAGCCTCAGAGCTTATTCCCCACTATGGCACCCTGATGGTATGGCGTTTGGTGTTACTGGTTCTGGGGCTGGGTTGCTGGATTTGTCCGTTAATCAGAGGCCGCACACCGATGACGCTCGGCATGATCTTCGCTATGCTGCTTATCTTTGCGGGTGAGCTAATTGGCCGTGGCGTGTTTTACGGGTTGCATATGACGGTCGGAATGGCAATCGGCGGTTAAATGATAGCTTGATGGCGACTGAGCAAAGCCCTGCTGGGTTTACGCCCAACCTGGCTTTGCTCGCAATGCTTCACCCGTTTGATGGCGAATTGATCGCGCTTCTGAGGTAACGAAATGGTTGGAAACAATATGACTTATCAACAAATTGCGCTGACTGGCCACGTATTGGGTGCGCTGTTTTATTGTGAACCGGACAGTCCGGCGTGCAGTGATATTGTGGCGCAACTCAGCAGTGATGAGTGGGTAGCCCAGTGGCCTTATGGCCTGGAAACTCAACTAATGCCCATTGCCGCTTTATTGGTGCAAGACAAGTCAGATGAAACCCTGGAAGAGGCTTGGCAGCGGCTGTTTATTGGCCCATATGCACTGCCCGCTCCCCCGTGGGGATCGGTTTATCTGGATAAAGAAAATGTCCTGTTTGGCGACTCGACGCTCAAACTGCGTGATTGGATGGCGCAGCAGCAAGTGGAGGTGACACTGGAGCAGCAAGAGCCAGAGGATCATTTCGGCTTATTGCTGATGATGGCCGCCTGGCTGGCAGAACATCAACCAGCGGATTTACCAGTTTTACTGGCAGAACACCTGTTGCCGTGGGGGTATCGTTACCTCGCCTTGCTGCAATCTGATGCCGGACACCCGTTTTATCAGGGGCTGGCTGAGTTAACGACCCTGACGTTGACCCACTGGCAACACGAATTACAGGTGACGCCTGCGGTGATTGAGTTATATCGCTGACTCAGAATTTATTTATTCAATAACGAGTGTCACTTTTTTGCCAATATTGCCAGCCATACTAATCAGAGAATCAAGAGTGAATTTTTCAGTTTTTTGATTAACAACATCGGAAACTCTCGGACGCGACACATGTAATAATGTGGCTGCGTCCACTTGCCGTATTCCTTCTGATTTAATCCAATTGGCAATAGATGTCATGAGCGCTTTTTTCATTGCTAAAGCCTGTTCAATTTCTGCATTTGACTCCGCTAACAATTGAGTTGCTTTGTCATCAGTAAAGCCTAAATCAGTAAAAATATTGTCTCCAGCGGTAGTGATGTGACGTGATGCTGTGTCAATTTTATCTATCATTTTTTGTTCTCCGCTCATGAATAACTTCTTTATAACGAACCTTAATAATATTGACGTCTTTCTGACTGGTTCTTTGCGATTTTTTTTGGAAACTGTGTAATACGTAAATTTTATCTTCGAATTTGGCAATATAAACAACACGATAAGCTTTGGAATTATCATCTAACCGTATTTCAATAACCCCCGCTCCCCAATCATTTATAGGTTTGGAATCATTAGGTTCGATACCATGCTGGATATTGCGTAGTTGCTTCCCCGCTACCGCACAAGCACTTTCTGGGAAAGCCTTCAGATCCTCAAGTGAACTACCACGCCAATCGATTATTTTTCCAATCATTCATCACTCCTTGATGTCTGTATAAAATTTTATACATTCGAGTGAAATAATCAATCCGTTTTTTGTACTGTTACATTCTTATCTAAGCGGCTTTTATCCGAGCTATCTCTCTATCCGTGTCGACTAATTTGTGACCGGCTTCTACTTTCCTTGCACTCACATTGGACAAGCTGCGGGGCGTTTGTATTATTACGTTGAATATAAATTTAATAGTGAATATATATTCAATGCGGAGAAAAATAATGAAAAATACCCTACTGAAATCCTGTCTTACCGCAGCATTGATCTCAATGGCGGGTGTTGCTGGTGCCGCCAGTAACGGCCTGATCGCCATTATCACCCCATCCCACGATAACCCGTTCTTTAAAGCGGAGGCGGAAGGTGCTAAAGCCAAAGCAACGGAACTGGGATACACCGTACTGGTGGCTTCTCATGATGATGATGTGAACAAACAAAACCAACTGCTGGAAACTGCCATTGCTCGTAAGGCTAAAGCGATCATTCTGGATAACGCCGGATCGGATGCCACTATCGGGCCATTGAAAAAAGCCAAAGCGGCCGGTATTCCGACTTTCCTGATTGACCGTGAAATCAATGAAACTGGAATCGCAGTATCGCAAATCGTGTCGAACAATTATCAGGGTGCACAACTGGGCGCTGAGAAATTCGTTACGTTGATGGGTGGCAAAGGCAAATATGTTGAATTGCTTGGCCGTGAGTCCGATACCAATGCTCATGTTCGTTCACAGGGTTATCACGACGTGATTGACGAACATAGCGACATGAAGATGGTTGCCCAACAGACTGCAAACTGGAGCCAGACTGAAGCATTCAACCGTATGGAGTCCATTTTGCAGGCTAACCCAGATATCACTGGGGTGATTTCCGGCAACGACACCATGGCACTCGGTGCAGAAGCGGCATTGAAAGCTGCGGGGCGCAATGATGTCATTGTCGTCGGCTTTGACGGCAGTGACTATGTTCGCGACTCGATCATCAACAAAGGCAATATCAAAGCCACTGTATTACAGCCGGGTTGGGCACAAGCTCAGATGGCGGTGGTGCAGGCTGATAAATATCTGAAAACCGGCAAAACCGGGTTGGAAGAAAAGCAACTGATGGATTGCGTATTGATTGATGAAAACAATGCCAAGAATCTGAATGTCTTTGCACTGAAACAATAATCGCGACTGAAACACCCATCTTATAATCACCGGTTATTAAAACCATGGTTTAAGAATGAGGGGCGTAATCGCCCCTCCTGACAGGAGGCAGTATGTGGTTCAGTGCCTTATCGAAAGCAGGCGGTTTGTTGGTTATCAGTACGGTGCTGGTGGCTTGTACCGTGGTTGATTTGGATGAAAACGGTAAACCGATTCTGCCAGTCGATCCTAACGCGGTGGTCAGTGACTATAACCAGCCACCGGATAAAGTCGCCTCCACCATTTGGGTGAGTAAAGTTATGCCGTTTGCCAATAGCAATGCGCTCAGTTGGCAGCAGGTAAAGCAGCAACAAAGTCAGCCAGCAGCAGGGAAAAATAGCCAAAGTCGTTTTGTTCGTTTTAACGGCAAAGTGGTGGCGGTAGACACAGAAGGGCGGGAAGGGTTGATTCGTTTGGCCATTGACGGTGATGAACAAGTGCTGCAAGTGGGGCCAATCGTCAAAGGTAATGCCATTCGTGATGCATCAACGTTTGTCCGCTTCGAAGATTTTAAAAATCAGGTGCAATACGCCCAGCTCTCTAAAGCATTAAGCAAGCGTGCTTTGCAGGATGTGGCAAAACCCGATGCCAGTTGGGTCGGGCAGCAAGTCGAGGTATTGGCAGCGGTGACACTCACCCCTACCGGTCTGAGCAATGGTGTGCCGCTCAGTTTGAATAAGGAGAGCCACTAATGGATCACAGACCTGACATCGTCATGCGTGCTGAGGACATTTCAATGCGTTTTCCTGGCACATTGGCGCTAGATGCCGTCAGTTATAACGTTTATCGCGGCAAAGTGAATGTGATTATCGGCGAAAATGGCGCCGGAAAATCTACCTTAATGAAGATCTTGGCTGGGGTACAGCAACAAACATCCGGCCAAATCTACCTGAATGGTAACGCGGTGAGTATTGCCAATACTCGTGAGGCGGCGGCGCTGGGTATTGGCATGGTTCATCAGGAGCTGAACCTGTCGGAAAACCTCAATGTTGCGGAAAACATCTTTCTGGGGCGTGAGATTCAGCAAGGCTTGAAACCCATTAATCAGGCGGCGCAGGAGCTGATTGCTGAACAGTTAATGGTGCGTCTTGATCAGGTTATTTCGCCGAAAGAGATGGTGTCAAACCTGAAAGTAGGCCAGCAGCAATTAATTGAAATCGCCAAGGCACTGGCAGAACAGGCGGATATTCTGATTCTGGATGAGCCGACGTCGGCGTTGAGTAAAACCGAAGTTGATATCTTGTTTCGGGTTATTCGCGAACTGACGCGACAGGGTGTTTCCATCGTCTACATCTCACATCGTTTGGAAGAGTTGATGGCGATTGGTGACTACATCACGATTTTGCGTGATGGCCGTTTTCAGGCTGAAGCTGCGGTAAAAGATATTGATGTACCGTGGATTGTGCGTGAAATGCTGGGCAGTGACCCGGTTTCCAGTTTTCTTCACCCGGACCGCACATTCGGTGCGCCGATGATGGAGGTTGATAACGTCACGTTAATCAATGAATCCGGCAACACGGTAGTGAATCAGGTCTCATTGCAAGTGCGGGCGGGTGAAATTGTCGGCATCTATGGGTTGATGGGGGCAGGTCGTACCGAATTGTTTGAATGTCTGCTGGGCACGCAGCAGAGCTATCTTGGTACTATCCGGCTCAATGGCACGTCGATTAATGCCAAAACCTCAACCGCAGAGCGCATTCGTCTGGGAATGAGTCTGGTACCGGAAGACCGTAAAAAAACCGGTATTTTCCCTGTGTCATCGGTGGCCAATAATCTGACCATTTCCAGCTTATGGCGTCGGTTAAAACACAGCTTCACTATCTGGCAAGAGAGTGAGTCACAAGTGGTGGCGTCGGTTATCGGGGATTTGTCGATCAAAGTCTCTTCACCGGAAGTAGAGATTCAGGCTCTCAGTGGCGGTAATCAGCAAAAAGTGGTGATAGGGCGCTCATTACTGACCAGTCCAAACATTTTGCTGTTGGATGAGCCAACGCGAGGCATTGATGTCGGGGCGAAAGCTGATGTGTTTGAAATGATGGTGAAACTCTCTGAGCAGGGGATTGGTATTTTGTTCTCAACCTCTGATCTGAAAGAGATCATGGCGGTATCTGACCGCATACTGGTGATGTCGAATGGCAAGCTGACCGCGAACTTATCCCGTCAGTCGGCCAGTGAATCGGCATTGGTTACGGCAAGCGCACAAGGGTTCGAATGATGAAAGCAACAACTGGCACTGCGTTGGCGAGTCACCGGCCCGGTGGCGCGTCGTGGTCACGGGAAAATATGCTGCTGCTTCTGCTCAAGATGCGCACTTTTATTGCCCTGTTTTTGATTCTTGGTTTCTTCTCCGTGATGGTTCCGGGCTTTCTGGCGACGGGCAGCTTGATCATTATGGTGAAGCATATCGCTATCAATGCCTTCCTCGCACTGGGCATCACGTTTGTCATTATCACCGCAGGGATTGACCTCTCTATCGGGGCAACCTTGGGGCTGTGCGGCATGATCGCAGGCTGGATGATCACCCAAGGTATTGTATTACCGATGTTTGGTATTGCCATTTTCCCCAGTGTTTGGGTGGTAGTCCCGGTGGTATTGGTCATCGGTGCACTGATTGGCGCGGTCAATGGTTGGATTATAACCCGCTATAACGTCGCGCCGTTTATCTGCACCCTCGGTACCATGTATGTGGTTCGTGGTGCGGCGATGCTGATTTCTGGCGGTGAAACCTTCCCAGGCTTACAGGGCAATCCACAACTCGGAAATACCGGTTTTGATCTACTGGGGTCTGGCACGTTACTGGGTTTGCCGATCGCCATCTGGATCATGTTCATTTTGGCTCTGGTGATTGCCTATGTAGCGCGTCGCCTACCTTTTGGTCGCCATGTCTACGCTATCGGTGATAACGAGAGAGCCGCCGAACTGTCTGGCGTTAAAGTCCGGCAGGTCAAAGTTTGGGTTTACACCATTTCCGGTTTCTGTGCGGCAATTGCCGGGATCATTGTTTCCGCTCAATTGGTGGCCAGCCACCCTGCGAACGGCAGCGGCTTTGAGATGAATGCGATAGCGGCCGTGGTATTGGGGGGAACTTCTCTGGCCGGTGGCCGTGGCACCATCCTCGGCACACTGATCGGCGCATTTGTTATCGGTATTTTGGCTGACGGGCTGGTGATGATGGGGGTCAGTGAATTCTGGCAAATGGTTATTAAAGGTATCGTAATTATTGTGGCTGTGATTATCGACCAGATGCAAAACCGTATGCAGCATAAAGCAGCAATTGTGTCGCAAAAAGCCAACGTAGTTGCGCAAGTGGGCAAAAGCGAGCAGGCATAAAGAACCCATAACGGCTAATGGGCTGATGGGGTAACACCTTGCCCTAAGCCGCAGAACACTGAAGAGGTAACGCCGGAGGAGGCTTTCCGGTCAGGCTTGATGAAAGCTATTTTTTAGCACCATCAGGAATAAATATTCGCTAATGAGTAAAAATTCAATGGCGAAGGAAAATATAAGAGAGGTAATGTCATGAATCCGTATTCACTGTCAATCGATGAGCTGGTGAGAAAGGCGCGGGCTATCCGCCGCCGGATCGTCCTGCTTAATGCGAACAGCCCCGCAGGGGGGCATACCGGTGCTGATCTTTCGCAGGTAGAGATTCTGACCGCACTCTATTTCCGCATCCTTAATTGCGCACCTGACCGGTTAACTGATCCTGAGCGCGATATCTATGTGCAATCTAAGGGCCATGCCGTTGGCGGCTATTACTGCTGTCTGGCGGAAGCGGGTTATTTCCCAGAGGAATGGTTGGCAACTTATCAACACGCTAACTCTCATCTGCCGGGCCATCCGGTAAAACACAAAACGCCGGGGATCGAATTAAATACCGGCGCGTTAGGACATGGTTTGCCGGTCGCCGTCGGGATCGCATTAGCGGCAAAACGCGCCAACAGCCAACGCCGAGTATTTGTTCTGACCGGCGACGGTGAGTTAGCCGAAGGCAGTAACTGGGAAGCGGCATTAGTGGCTGCTCACTATCAGTTAGACAATCTGATAATCATTAACGATAAAAACAAACTCCAACTGGCGGGCACCACCAAGTCAATTATGAATACCGACCCGTTGGCGGATAAATGGCGTGCATTTGGTTTAGAAGTAACGGAATGCCAGGGTAATAACATGCAATCGGTAGTGGAAACATTGGAGGCATTACAACCCAAGGGTAAACCCAATGTGGTGATTGCCAACACCGAAAAAGGTGCCGGTATCTCCTTTATTCAAGGGCGCGTGGAGTGGCACCATCGGGTGCCGAAAGGTGCTGAAATTGATCTGGCACTGGAGGAATTGAGCGATGAGTAATGCAGAACATTTGGCCTCAGTGATGGTTGAGCAGTTTATCAAAGCCGTGGATAACGGTGTTGATCTGGTTCCGGTGGTGGCTGATTCCACTTCGACGGCGAAAATCGGGCCGTTTACTGCTCGCTTCCCTGATCGCGTGGTTAACGTAGGTATTGCCGAACAAGCGATGGTCGGCACAGCCGTGGGCTTATCCATGGGCGGGAAAGTTGCAGTAACCTGTAATGCCGCGCCATTCCTGATTTCACGCTCCAATGAGCAGCTAAAAATCGATGTTTGCTACAACAATAGCAATGTTAAGTTGTTCGGTCTCAATTCTGGCGCCAGTTACGGGCCGCTGGCCAGTACTCATCACTGTATCGATGATATTTCTATCTTACGTGGTTTTGGCAATATCGAAATTTATGCTCCCTCTGACCCACAAGAGTGCCGTCAAATAATTGATTATGCTATCGCCCATCAGGGACCGGTCTATATTCGTCTGGACGGCAAATCCTTGCCACAACTCCATGATGAGCACTACCGCTTTGTCCCGGGGCAGATTGATGTCTTGCAGGATGGTCAGGATATTGCTCTGGTAACGATGGGTTCTACAGTGCATGAGGCTGTAAGTGCTGCCGCGATACTGGCGGATAACAACGTTTCTGCTGCGGTGGTCAACGTTTCTTCTATTCGTCCGTGTGATACTCAGCAACTGTTAACCATTCTCCAGAAGAGTCAGCGGGTGATTACCATCGAAGAGCACAACATTAATGGTGGTGTGGGCAGTTTGGTGGCTGAAGTGTTGGCCGAAGCGGGCAGTGGGATCCCATTGGTGAGATTAGGTATTCCTGATGGCGGCTATGCGATTGCTGCCGACAGGGCAGATATGCGTGCCTGGCATGGTTTTGATGCGGCAGGCATTGTAGCGCGTGCTCTGCGGTTTTGCCGAGGAGAGTAATCATGTCAACGCCGATTATTCTGGCTATTGATGAAGGCACCACCAATGCCAAAGCCATTGCAGTGGACACTGCCGGGCAGATTCTGGCGAAGGCTTCAGTGCCTCTTCTGCTGAATCACCCAAGGCCCGGTTGGGCAGAGCAGGACCCGCTGGCTATCTGGCAGGCGGTCTGTTTGGCAATCGAAGGCTGTCTGAACCAGTTGGCAGGTGCGCGGGTGGCCGGTGTTGCCATCAGTAACCAGCGTGAGTCGGTGCTGATTTGGGAGCGGGAGACCGGCACACCACTGACGCCAGTGGTGAGTTGGCAATGTCGGCGCTCAGAGCTTTTCTGTCAAACGCTGAGCCAGTTACCGGAGGCGGCAATGATTGCCGAACGCACTGGATTGCAGATTGATCCGCTGTTTCCGGCCGCTAAGGTTCACGGCATGCTGGCAGAAATCCCACGTGGTGTGGAACGTGCGGCTCACGGTGAACTGTGCGTCGGAACCATCGACTGCTGGCTAACCTGGCAGCTCAGTGGCGGCCAAAGTTTCTCGACCGATTTCTCCAATGCAGCCCGTACCCAACTGTTTAATATTCATTCCGGCCAATGGGATCCTGACCTGCTGGCGCTATTTGGTATTCCCAGTCTTTGTCTGCCTGCGGTATTACCCTCGGCGGCTATCCACGGACATACCGGTAATACCGGCATTATTGGCTTGCCACAGGGGGTACCGATTGTGGCACAAATCGGCGACTCCCACGCTGCGCTCTATGGGCAGGGCGGTGACCGTGCGGGCGAAATCAAAGCGACCTATGGTACCGGCTCTTCCCTGATGACTACCGTGAAGCAGGCGGTAACACAGAGCAATGGTCTGAGTACCACCATTGCCTGGCATGACGGCGAACTACGTTATGCCCTCGAAGGCAATATCACGCATACCGGTTCGGGGGTGGCGTGGGTTTCACGCATGCTAGGTATCACGGATTTAGCGCACTTGACCGAGATGGCGCAAAGTCAGTCAGGTAATCAGGGGGTCTATTTTGTTCCAGCCCTCTCGGGATTAGGGGCGCCTTATTGGGATAGCCAGGCTCGTGGTCTGTTCTGCGGCTTGACCGATGCTACCACCCCTGCGGTATTAGCCCGCGCCGGGTTAGAGTCGGTCGCCTACCAAATAGCCGACGTCTTTTTTGCTATGGAGCGGGCTGGCAACCATCGTCTTGAACGGCTGCGGGTAGATGGTGGAGCGACCAGCAACCGCTGGTTGATGCAATTTCAAGCCGACCTGTTGCAGCGCACGTTGATACGCAACCATACCGCCGAAGTATCGGCACTGGGAGCGGCATATTTAGGCGGGAAAACCCTCGGTTGGTGGCAGGATAACCAGCAATTAGCCGCACTTCCCCGTGAAGTGGAATACATCGAACCGCGCGCTCAAAGTGCGGAGATGCAAGATAACTATAGCCTCTGGCAAACGGCCATCGCGCGCGCGCGTTTTCAGCCGAAATAACCCACACTAGGAGTAAGCATATGTCAGCAATACCTCGTAAGTTAACTTTCGCGGTGATTATCGGCAACCGGGGGTTTTTCCCAAGCTATCTGGTGGCTGACGCGCGCCGTGATGCTCAGGCGCTGTTTGATAGACTGGGCATCAACATCATTATGCTCAATGAAGAGCAAACCCCCTTGGGGGGGGTTGAAAACTGGCGTGATGCCAACGTGTGTGCCGAGTTATTCCGTAAGCACAGCGAAGAGATCCATGGTGTAGTAGTGATTCTGCCCAACTTTGGTGATGAAAAAAGTGTCTCAGATGCTATTCGCCTTTCGGGCCTCAAAGTACCGGTATTAGTACAGGCTGAAGAAGATGCGCTGGATAAAATGGGGCTAGCGACGCGTCGCGACAGCTTCTGCGGCAAAATCTCGTTATGTAACAACCTGCGCCAATATGGCATTCCATTCACATTGACCAAGCAGCATGTTTGTAGTCTAAACAGCGAAATATTTAGCCACGACGTCGAGCAATTTGTACAACTGTGCCGTGTGGTGCATGCCATGAAACGGGTGCGTGTCGGGGCTATTGGTGCTCGTCCAACTAACTTTAATACCGTGCGCTACAGCGAGAAGTTATTGGAGAATTTGGGCATTACTGTTGAAACGCTCGATTTATCCGAAGTGTTCTTCCGCGTCGCTAATCTCAGTGATAACGATATTCGTGTTGGTGAAAAACTGGCGCTGTTAAAAGCCAACGGTGACACCAGTGCTATCCCACAAGATAAGTTACACAAAATGGCGAAACTGTTTGTGGTTATCAGTGAATGGATTATCGCCAACGATATCGATACCACCGCCATGCAGTGCTGGACCTCGCTGCAACAGAATTTGGGTATCAACGTCTGTTCCATTATGAGCGTGATGTCCGGGCAACTGATGCCAAGTGCCTGTGAAGTGGATGTCATGGGGGCACTATCGATGTATGCGCTGGCGAGTTGCTCACTGGCGCCGGCCTCAATTGCTGACTGGAATAATAACTTTGGCGCAGAGCGTGATAAATGTGTGTTATTCCACTGTGGCAACTTTGCCAGTGAAAGTCTGGAAAGCTCAACCATGGGCACCGCTGATATTATCGGAACAACTGTAGGTTGCGAGAATACCTGTGGTGCTGTCCATGGCCGCATGAAATCCGGGCCATTGACCTATTTCCGCCTCTCTTCTGATGATTTTACCGGCCAGGTTCGGGCTTATGTCGGTGAAGGCCGTTCTGTCAGTGACGAGTTAGATACCGTGGGTTGCCGTGCGGTAGTGGAAGTGCCACAGCTGGAAAGCTTACTTACGCATATCTGTAATAATGGTTTCGAACACCATGTGGCGATGAACCATTCAGCGACAGCTCAGGTATTGCAAGAAGCATTCAGTAAGTATCTGGGAGTTGATTGTTACTGGCATGGGAAGTCGCCGCTTTAGTTTCAATGACGTTATCAAATGCCGCACCAGGGAGGGCGCGGCGAATCATTATGGTGATTATTAACCGAGCGCAGTCGCTTTAAAGCAAGGTTTCGGCGGTTAATCTGTCGGTAATCAATACATCAACATAGTTACCCGTCAGTGCGCCACGAATGGCAGCACTTTTCCCTACCCCTCCTGCCAGCGCTACCACTCGGGGGCAGGCGCGCAGTTGTGGTAGCGACATACCAATCACTGGATCTTCTTCATCGCTGAGTACCGCATCGCCAGCAGCATCAAAATAATGCAGACATAAATCACCCACGGCGCCACGCTCTGCCAGCAACTTGAGCATCTCTTCGTGATAATAGTTACCGGAGTTTCTCAATAGCTGTGATGGCTCCAGATCACCAATTCCCACCAATGCCAGATCAACTTCGGCGAATTTATTCACTACATCGGCAACTTCACCACTGGATATCAGGCGTGCACGGTCTTCTGTCGAACGTTCAATGCTTTGAGCGGGCAGCAAGTAAGCCTGGCAATTTAAAATATTGGCTAATGCTTGAGTTAACAAGGTGGCTTGCACATTACCATTGGGGCCAACCCCTCCCAGTAATTGGATAACCCCGCTGGTTTTGATGTTAAGCGGATGAAGGTTATCAACCATCGCCCGGATAGTGCTACTCCACGAAGAGATCCCCACCATATCGTTTGGGCGAATACTGGTTTGCATGTAATGGGCAGCAGCAGAACCAATAGCTTGCTTTATTTGGACTGGGTTGGCGTCATCAGCAATATCCACCACAATGGCCTGATCGATTCCATAGTGTTTTTGAATCCGTGATTCGATACCAATAAACATATTGGCAGGCTGAATCACGCTGATTTTCACCACTCCTTCTTTAACGCAGCGGGTGATCGCTCGGGAGACAAAAGATTGAGATAAATGCAGGCTGTCAGCAATTTCAGATTGCTTCATACCTTCGCTGTAATACAGCGTGGCTATTTTCACCAGCAACCGTTGCTCATCTTGTCTCGACATGGTTCCGTCCCGCTAATTACCTGATGTTGGTATTTTTATTCAAAGCTGAATAAATAACAAGCTGTACCGAATTTTAACGTCAGAGAGGCGGTATAAACAAACTGATACCCCTATGACCCCGAGTTACGGGGCGTTAGGTGTGTCTGTTGCAGACGATTCCTCTGTTTTTTCTGCTTCTTCTTGTTGGTCAGGAGGCGGCATAACATCGTGGATCATTTGCTCGTCAAAACTAGGGTTCAGCGCTGGTGACAGTGGGGAACTGACCAGACTGTCCGGTATTGCCATATGTGGAACCGGGGCATCGTTAACAAATTCGTCCTGATCTTGTTTCACCGTTCTGCTCAGTGTTATCAGGCCCACACCACACAGTACGAAGAATGCATACAGAATATTGCCACCCAATGGCTGAATCAGGGCACCTACAGCAAGCGGCCCGATGCTGGCGCCAACGCCAAATGACATCAGTAAGCATGCCGCCAGTGACACACGCCGCTCTGGTGCAATCAGGTCATTAGCCAGAGCGACCACCAGTGGGTAGAGGGTGAACTGCAACATGCTGACGACAAACCCCAGACCCAGTAAGAAATGGAACGAGATATGGGGCACCAGGGCCAGCGGCAGCGCAGTTAATGCCAGTAATAATGCGTTAATACGGATCAATAGCGTGCGGTTATAGCGATCGGACAACCAACTGAGAGGAAGTTGGGCCACTAAACCGGCAAAGATAGATAATGCCATAAACAAACCGGTCTCCTGCGTTGATAGCGATTGCAGGCTGGCATAGACCGGTGCCAGACCATAGAAGGAGCCGACAATCATGCCAATCACCAAAGTTGATGCCAGTATTTTGGGAATTGAACTGATAAAGAATTTCAGCTCCATAGGGGCTGGGGACATTTGTTGGGCATTACTGCGCGTTGTCAGGGCTACAGGCACCAGGCAAAGGGCAAAAAATAGCGCAATAATCATCAGGGTGCTCAAACCCAACTCAGGTTGGAGCATTAATACCACCTGACCTAACGCCATACCGGCATAGGTTGCAGCCATATAAACACCAAACACGATACCGCGTTGATTAGAGGCTGCCTGATCATTGAGCCAACTTTCCAGCACCATAAACTGACACATCATACAGAGGCCAATAATCAAGCGCAGAACTACCCATGCGGGGATGTATTCAGTAAGTCCATGGCTTAACACGGCTGCCGTGATAATACCGGCACAGGCGACATAAGCGCGAATATGGCCTACGCGGGCAATCAGGAAATGGCCAACCTTGCCACCGATCACCAGACCAATATAATTTGCGGCAATAATTGCCCCAATTAATGCACCTGAGACATGGATGGCGGTCAACCTTAGCGAAATATAGGTCGTCAATAAGCCTGAACCCAGCAACATCAAAACGGTTGCACTATAAAGTGGGAAAAAGGCGTTAAGCGTTTTTTTCACTATCTCGTCCTTAGTTCATCATCCCGGATAACTATCCAGTACCCCTGATGCAACTTGCCGCATCCTACGTTGCCGATAAATTCGAACAGCCCTTTTGATACTAACAGCTAAGCCTGTGAGGTAAAGCTTTGTACGGGAAAGCGCTTTTTTTCATTCCTCCTTGCGAGAGGTTTCGCATAACTGACAGTGGTTGTCGTTACGGGCTAAAGAAGTGCTACTATCGGCGGCGGGAGATTTTATTAGAGTAGGGGGCAACAATGAGCGAGAAACAATTACGCCAGCTCAGTATTGCAATCGGGAATAAGCTAAAGGCCCGTGGTGCCTGGGTGACCTGCGCTGAGTCCTGTACAGGGGGTTGGGTGGCCAAAGCATTAACTGATATTGCGGGGAGTTCAGCGTACTTTGACCGTGGTTTCGTGACATACAGTAATGCAGCCAAACACGATTTGCTCGGTGTGGACGAAATCACGTTGGCAAATTATGGTGCTGTGAGTGAAGCCGTAGTACGAGAGATGGCGCTCGGAGCATTGAGAGAAGCGAATGCTGACTTCGCGGTATCTATTAGTGGCATTGCCGGGCCTGATGGTGGCAGTGCGGATAAACCGGTTGGTACGGTATGGTTTGCTTTCGCGGCACGTGAAGGGCAGATTTTGGCATGCAAACAGATTTTCCCCGGTGATCGCGATGCGGTAAGGCTGCAAGCGGCTGTTTTCGCGCTACAAACACTATTCGATGATTTTCTGTAAAAATAGGCTTGATACTGTATGATTGTACAGTATAATTAGCGGTAATTTCCTGCATAAAACAACATTCAGTGGTAATGGTAGGGGTAACCCCTGCATACCAGAGAGGGAGTAAAAATGGCTATTGATGAGAATAAACAAAAGGCGTTAGCAGCAGCACTGGGCCAAATTGAAAAACAATTCGGTAAAGGCTCTATTATGCGCCTTGGCGAAGACCGCTCAATGGATGTTGAAACCATCTCTACCGGTTCCCTTTCTCTTGATATCGCATTGGGGGCGGGTGGCTTGCCAATGGGGCGTATTGTTGAGATTTATGGCCCTGAGTCATCAGGTAAAACAACGCTAACGTTACAGGTTATTGCTTCCGCACAGCGTGAAGGCAAGACTTGTGCATTTATCGATGCTGAGCATGCTCTTGACCCAATTTATGCCAAAAAATTAGGTGTAGATATTGATAACCTGCTTTGTTCTCAGCCAGATACTGGCGAGCAAGCATTGGAAATCTGTGATGCATTGACTCGTTCTGGTGCTGTTGACGTTATCATCGTTGACTCGGTTGCTGCATTGACGCCTAAAGCCGAGATTGAAGGCGAAATCGGTGACTCTCACATGGGCCTTGCGGCACGTATGATGAGCCAGGCTATGCGTAAGCTGGCGGGTAACTTGAAGAATGCGAATACCTTACTGATCTTCATTAACCAGATTCGTATGAAGATCGGCGTTATGTTTGGTAACCCTGAAACCACCACCGGTGGTAACGCACTTAAATTTTACGCGTCTGTACGTTTGGATATTCGCCGTATTGGCGCAGTAAAAGAAGGCGATGTGGTTGTTGGTAGCGAAACTCGCGTTAAAGTTGTGAAAAATAAAATTGCAGCGCCATTTAAACAAGCTGAATTCCAGATTCTGTACGGTGAAGGCATCAATATTAACGGCGAACTCGTTGATTTGGGTGTTAAACACAAACTGATTGAGAAAGCAGGTGCATGGTATAGCTACAACGGCGACAAAATTGGTCAAGGTAAAGCGAATGCCAGCAACTATTTAAAAGAAAACCCAGCGGTTGCGGCAGAGTTGGATAAAAAACTGCGTGAAATGCTACTTAACGGTGGGAACGGCGAACAACCTGTAGCAACAGCAGCATTTGCCGATGAGACTGATGAAACTAGCGAAGAGTTTTAATTAATAAGGTTAAAACAGCGCGTTAGTATCAGCAGATTAAGTAGTTAACAAGCGGCCCATCAATTGGGCCGCTTGAGTAAATAGCAATTCGTATTCAGCCCTCCACTCCTGCTCATATCCAAAATAATCAGAACCCGTACCTACCTGCAACGCCGAGAGATAAGGCTGTTACCCAAAATAATTTGATTACAGCAAGGCAGCCAACGAATGAGTCCCGATGAGTTGACCCTTGTCAGTAATTCGGGCGAGTGAGCGCCGCTAACACAGTAGTAACGTCAAGTAAGAAGGGTAATACCCAAAGTAATTGGGGTTACAGCAAGGCAGCCAACGAATGAGTCCCGATGAGCTGACCCTTGTCAGTAATTCGGGCGAGTGAGAGCCGCTAACACAGTAGTAACGTCAAGTAAGAAGGGTAATACCCAAAGTAATTGGGGTTACAGCAAGGCAGCCAACGA
>NZ_JAZGQA010000329.1:0-2345 GCF_048593855.1 Yersinia sp. 2542 StPb PI | reverse complement strand
TGTTTCAAAAACAACTATCAATAGAATAAAATATTCCATTGGTTTTTGACGGCTCTAAGTATCAATTTTGGGTGTGATGTTTGTCTGAGTCTGGATTTGTGGCGGGGTTGCGGGCGTCAAAAAAGAAAAGTGATCAAGATAATTGATGAGAAAGCCCCACATAGTTAAGTTTGGGCGGGGCTCTCGCTATTTGATAGTCTGTTCTGTGAGCCGTTTTCTTTCACAGTGCATAAAAAATCAATACGGCAATACCACCGAATAATATCCATTTAATCAAATAATAGATCCTACGATTCCAGGCTTTCAACCGTTTCCCCACCTTGCGCACTGCATAGATGTATTTAAACATACGATTGACACCACCGGTACGATCCCCCTCTTCGTTGGGGGCAGTGGCTGCACTCATTAAATTGCGCCCCAACCAGTGGTTAATCCATTGCGCCCAGCGGTAACGCATTGGCCGCTCAATATCACAAAACAGGATCAGCCTATTCTGCCCACTCTGATTCTCGGCATAATGAATATAAGTTTCATCAAATAAAATGCCTTCACCGTCACGCCAACTGTAAGTGGTGCCATCAACATCAATAAAACAGCGGTCATCATTCGGGGTGATTAAACCAAGGTGATAACGTAAAGAACCGGCATAAGGATCACGATGCCGAGGCAGGCGGCTACCGTGCGGTAATTCAGCAAACATCGCTGCCTTTACCGAAGGTAATCCGCGTAATAACGAGGTGGTATAAGGGCAAAGTGTCATCGCCGAAGGATGGCTGTCTTCATACCATTTCAGATAAAAACGTTTCCAGCCAGTTTTAAAAAACGAATTAAAACCCGCATCATTATATTTATCCGATGCTTTGATTTGCTGGATTTCCATCAGCGCCTTACCTTCATCCCTGATTTGCTGCCAGTTTTCACGCAGCACGGTCAATTCAGGGAAAAGATCCTGCTTTAAATAGGGTGTGGTGGGTACCCGTGAAAACAGATACATAAACACATTGATGGGTGAAACAAATGTCGAATGATCTGAGAGCTGACGCCAGAACTTGTAGCGAACTTTGCCACGAAAATGCACATAGACTACACATAAGATAAAAACGAATAGCACTATATATTTCATGATGTCCTATCAAATAAATATGGTTGATAGTCAAATATTTAGTCTATATCGATTGAAATTTCCAACTTAAAAAAATAAAAAGTTATTACAACAAGTGACTAGTACCAACTTAGTAAGCAATAAATGTTTGAATATCACTGTCATTAACAGTGAAACATCCCGTAAAAATGCGGCCTGCTGGGAAGTCACTGCTGAGATCCCGTAATAGCTGCAACTCAAAACGCCCTGATGCCATGGAATAACTCAGGAAACGGGCCTCCAGGAAGTCAAAATAACGCCCTAGCTGTGGATACACTGCTTTAAATAGACTCTCTTTGGCTGAAAAAGCCAATGTCAGTAAATGGTTGAATACTAATGGGCCCTCCTGAAGGTCGCGGTACTCCTGCTCACTAAGGATTCCGGGCCATAGATCATTCGCCCTTTCAACGGCAATCAGGCTTTCAATATCTAGCCCAACACCGTGGACATGAGCACTTTCATCAGAATACTCTGTAGCCGGCGTTATAATTTGCGCAGTGCACAGAGCACGTTGGTTGTTATGACTGATGCTGCCAATCAAACCGGCGGGCCATAGTGGCGCGCGATCTAGCCCATTCGCCAACGGATAATTGCGTACTTCTAGCATATTCAGCACTTGTCGGGCGACAAAACGGCCCGCCAGGTATTCGGCACGCCGTTTTGCCACTGCTTTTTGTAAACTGCCGGGAAACGCAATGCCATAAACAGCAAACAGCTCATCCCGGTATTCATTGACATCAAAATCACATTTTGCCAACAGGCCGTGAAACAATGGCTGGCCATTTAAACCGCTGGCTGGCAGTGCGGCAAAGGTAAAGTTACGAATAAATACCGACGTCACGCGTTATCCTAATCATCTGGATTCATAGGCCTTTATAATAGTAGTTAACCCACAGCACCACAATATCCGCACCTATCCCGGTGGCTAAAACACATCAGTGAAAGCAAGTTGCTGCCAAAAGCCAAAACACCAATCCCATCAACAAATAACCCAATACGACTTAATTCATTATGAAATGTAACTTCACAATTATTGAAACGCAGTTCCTGACGTTTCTTTTTCTGTGACAATGGTCAATTTAAAAGCAAATGTAAACAGCTAGGTTAATTACCAGAGGGATAAAGGAATAACCTTTTTTTATATATTGATATATCCGTCAGGTTACAGGTTACAGATGCGCACCTGCTGCTTGAATTCTATTGG
>NZ_JAZGQA010000328.1:0-2348 GCF_048593855.1 Yersinia sp. 2542 StPb PI | reverse complement strand
GATGAGGGTATTTGAATAAGTGAATAAACAATATTTAATCTATTCGTTATAAGGTTTTAATATATATTCAGCTAATTTTAGCGCGGGACATTAGAAAGAAAGAAAAACGGTGCCATTAGGCACCGTTTCTTATCAGCGTTTATACCTTTTATAATCAGTGTCACAGCAGTATTAGCTATGACACCAATGATTTTAGGTATAGATAATAACGCGGTAAGTTGTAAACAACTTAGCCGTAGATATTAGCGCGATCACGCAATTCTTTACCTGGCTTAAAGTGTGGAACGTACTTACCTTCCAATTCAACTTTAGCACCAGTCTTTGGATTACGGCCAACACGCGGAGCACGGTAGTGAAGAGAAAAACTGCCAAATCCTCGGATCTCAATGCGCTCACCTTCAGCTAGTGTTCCAGCCATATGTTCAAGCATTTCTTTCACTGCATCCTCAACGGCTTTAGCCGGTACATGAGATTGCTGGCCAGCAAGTCTTTCAATAAGTTCAGACTTGGTCATATTACCTCCAAGCTTTGCAGCTAAACTACCGTATAGGGGCGGAAAAACCGCCCCCCGTTATTACTCGCCTTTTGCAGCTTTGAACGCTTCTGCCATTGCGCTAGAGAAGTTACCTTCTTCTGGCTTGTTGTTAACTGTAGCAATAGCATCTTTCTCATCAGCTTCGTCTTTAGCACGAACAGACAGGCTGATTACGCGATTTTTACGGTCAACGCCAGTATATTTGGCTTCAACTTCATCACCGACGTTCAGAACCAGCGTCGCATCTTCAACGCGGTCGCGAGTTGCTTCGGAAGCACGCAGATAACCTTCTACGCCGCCTGCCAATTCAACTGTAGCACCTTTAGCGTCAACTGCAGTTACTTTACCAGTAACAATAGCACCTTTCTTGTTAACAGACAGGTAGTTATTGAACGGGTCTTCTGCCAGTTGTTTCACGCCCAGGGAGATGCGCTCACGTTCTGCGTCAACTTGCAGAACCACAGCTGCGATTTCGTCGCCTTTCTTATATTCACGAACTGCTTCTTCGCCTGCAACGTTCCAGGAGATGTCAGACAGGTGAACCAGGCCGTCGATGCCGCCGTCCAGGCCGATGAAGATACCGAAGTCAGTGATAGACTTGATTTTACCTTCAACGCGGTCGTTTTTGTTGTGAGTTTCTGCAAACAGCTGCCATGGGTTAGATTTGCACTGTTTCAGGCCCAGAGAAATACGACGACGTTCTTCATCGATGTCCAGAACCATAACTTCCACTACGTCGCCAACGTTAACAACTTTAGACGGGTGAATGTTTTTGTTGGTCCAATCCATTTCTGAAACGTGTACCAAACCTTCAACGCCTTCTTCGATTTCTACGAAGCAGCCGTAATCAGTCAGGTTAGTTACACGACCAGTCAGCTTGGTGCTTTCTGGGTAACGTTTAGCGATAGCAACCCATGGATCTTCGCCAAGCTGTTTCAAGCCCAGGGATACACGAGTACGTTCGCGGTCGAATTTCAGAACTTTAACAGTGATTTCGTCGCCCACATTGACGATTTCGCTTGGGTGTTTAACACGTTTCCAAGCCATGTCAGTAATGTGCAGCAAGCCATCAACGCCACCCAGATCAACGAATGCACCGTAGTCAGTCAGGTTCTTAACGATACCCTTAACTTCCATGCCTTCTTGCAGGTTTTCCAGCAATTGATCACGCTCAGCGCTGTTCTCAGATTCGATAACTGCACGACGAGAAACAACTACGTTGTTGCGTTTCTGATCAAGCTTGATGACTTTGAACTCAAGCTCTTTGCCTTCCAGATGCAGAGTATCGCGAACTGGGCGCACATCAACCAGTGAACCAGGCAGGAACGCACGGATACCGTTCAGTTCGACTGTAAAGCCGCCCTTCACTTTGCCGTTGATCACACCAGTAACGGTTGCAGCTTCTTCGTAAGCTTTTTCCAGCATCAGCCATGCTTCGTGACGCTTAGCTTTTTCACGGGACAGCAGAGTTTCACCGAAGCCGTCTTCAACAGCGTCCAGAGCAACGTCAACTTCGTCACCAACTTGAATTTCCAGTTCGCCTTGCGCGTTCTTGAACTGTTCTGCTGGAATTGCTGACTCAGATTTCAGACCGGCGTCAACCAGTACGATATCTTTATCGATAGAAACAACAACACCACGGACAATAGAGCCCGGACGTGTTTCAATTGTTTTCAGGGATTCTTCAAAGAGTTGAGCAAAAGATTCTGTCATGTTAATAATCTTCAGGATTCTTAAGTTTAACGTCCATCTAGCATCCCGCCGGATGGGGTTGTTTCACATGCCTCGCCACAGATCCTTGCAGCAAGGTTAA
>NZ_JAZGQA010000327.1:0-2387 GCF_048593855.1 Yersinia sp. 2542 StPb PI | reverse complement strand
ACAATATTTTTTTGCTAAAATAGAAAATTTATTATAATACTCAAGGAGTAATGGTTGATTATGTCTTCCCAGATTGAAGCGCAGAATTTAAGTGAACTGCAAAGCCGACTATGGAATATCGCCGATACTCTGCGTGGCAAGATGAATGCCGATGAGTTCCGTGATTACTGCCTCGGCTTTGTTTTCTACAAATATCTTTCCGAGAAGTTTGTTGCTTATGCCAACAAGATCCTTGCTGAAGACGGGATTCAGTACAACGAACTGACAGCAGAGCATCCGGCATATCAGGATATTGTGGACGCGGTAAAAGAAGACAGCATCCGCACACTGGGCTACTTCCTGCCACCGGCCGACCTGTTCCACACCATGGCGCAACGTATCGCCAACGATCCTAAAGGCGCTGGTACCGGTTTTATTCTGGAAGATCTTGCTGCGACGCTGCGCAATATTGAGCAAAGCACTCTGGGTACAGATTCGGCTGATGACTTCAGCAACCTGTTTGAAGACCTGGACTTAGGCTCCAGTAAACTGGGCAACACTGCAAAAGCAAAAAACGAACTGATCGGCAAAGTGATCACTGAGCTCGACAGATTGAGCTTCAACCTGAGCGAAGCCAGCTCCGATATCCTCGGTGATGCCTACGAGTATTTGATTGGGCAATTCGCTTCGGGCGCAGGTAAAAAAGCCGGTGAATTCTATACACCACAACCTGTTTCAACATTGCTTGCGAAAATCGTTACTACCCACAAGCTGAAGCTGAAAAACGTTTATGATCCGACCTGTGGCTCCGGTTCATTGCTGCTGCGCGTAAAACGCGAAGCGTCGTCAGTGGGTAAAATTTACGGCCAGGAGATGAACCGCACCACTTATAACCTGGCACGTATGAACATGATTCTGCATGGGGTTCACTATGCGGATTTCGAAATCATCCAGGAAGATACGCTGGAACACCCGCAGCATACGCACCTAAAGTTTGACGCCATTGTCGCCAACCCGCCATTCTCCGCTAAGTGGAGCGCCAGCCCGCTGTTTATGAACGACGAGCGCTTTGCCCAGTATGGCAAACTGGCTCCGTCCAGCAAAGCAGATATGGCGTTTTTGCAGCACATGTTCCACCACCTGGAAGATGACGGCACCATGGCAGTGGTTCTGCCTCACGGTGTGTTGTTCCGTGGCGCGGCGGAAGGTCATATCCGTCAGTTTATGATTGAAAAACTGAACTGCATTGATGCAGTTATCGGACTGCCTGCCAATATTTTCTACGGTACCAGTATCCCGACCTGCGTGCTGGTTCTACGCAAATGCCGTAAATATAACGACAGTATTCTGTTTATCGATGCCAGCAACGACTTTGAGAAGGTCAAAACTCAGAACCGCCTGCTGCCGGAACATATCGACAAAATCGCTAATACATACAACGACTGGAAAAACATAGAGAAATATAGCCAGGCTGTGTCGCTGGAAGATATTCGCGCTAACGATTACAACCTTAATATCCCACGCTATGTTGATACCTTTGAAGCAGAAGATGAAATCGATCTGAATGCAGTGGCGAAAGAAATTCGAGATCTGGAAGATAAGGTAGCTGAAATCGATAAGTCTATTGCTGGGTTCTGCAAAGAGCTAGGAATTGAAGCTCCGTTTACGGTGACTGAGGGGAATAAGTAATGGTACCGAAGTTGCGGTTTAAGCACTTTACAGCTTCGTTGTCTGAACAGAAGGTGGGGAATATACTAGAACGTTTCTCTGCTCCTGTATCTGTATCAAAATCAGATATGTACAGAGAGGTTGGTATACGCTCTCATGGCCGTGGGCTATTTCATAAGGATGGAATTTCTGGAGCTGATTTAGGAAATAAGCGTGTTTTTTGGATAAAAAAAAATGCATTAATTCTTAATATAGTTTTTGCTTGGGAACGAGCAGTTGCACTTACATCTTCAAATGAAGAAGGATTCATTGCATCTCATCGATTCCCTATGTACTTGCCTAAAGATAATAAATGCAATACTGATTTTATCAGAAGATATTTTCTAACCAAAAAAGGCAAAAGCTTACTTGAATTGGCTTCTCCTGGAGGCGCTGGACGAAACAAAACTTTAGGGCAAAAGAATTTTTCTGATTTAGTTTTAATGATTCCAGACGTTTCAGAGCAAACCAAAATCGCCGATTTTCTGTCTTCTGTTGATGAAAAAATCACGTTAATGAATAAGCAATACGACCTGCTGTGCCAGTACAAAAAAGGCATGATGCAGAAGATTTTTAGTCAGGAAATTCGATTTATGGATGAGAATGGGGAAGAATATCCAGATTGGGAGCTAAAACTTATATCTGATATAGCTATTGTAAATCCCAAAAGCAAAACACTGCCGACAGAGTTTATATATATT
>NZ_JAZGQA010000326.1:0-2393 GCF_048593855.1 Yersinia sp. 2542 StPb PI | reverse complement strand
ATTATTTAAGGAATATTTTTTGGGGGCTGATTCCAGTCGCCATTATGATTTATGACTGGATGACCAAACAGCATACTGATAAACAACTTTTTATGTTAGTGTTTTCGCTGATTAGCGGCCCACTATTCCCTCTTTCAAAATTAACAATCGAAACCATAGCGTTAAAATTCACCAAAAAAGAATTTTGGCATAAGGGTTTTTTCAAAGAAGATATAGGTAAAAATGGGTTACGTGCTATTTTTTGGCTGTTTTGCTTTGTGTTTGCCATTCCAATCAGCATCATCTCACTATTTATTAGTAAGAAACGGCCAGATGAGAACCTAGCCGATTAGCCTAATATCTATTAAATGCCTAACTGCGTATTAATAGAGTCAACAAAGGAATCATCAATAAAAGCACCAACCACCGCCATGATTAAAGCAAACCCAATAATACCCAGAGGTAAGCCTATAATTACACTGAAAGCAAAGGCTGTTAACCCTGTGGCAGCTTTACCAGCAACCAGAGATTCAACCTTCACAAGGAATGGGCGCCAGTTATCAGTTTCTATAGCCTTTTTAAGTTCAAGAACAACATCAGAGAGATCAATAAATGAGCCTACAACCCCAAACGCCTTACTGAATTTGGCCAAATTCTTCGCCATCACCTCTCGATCAATCGACTCCAGCGCCTTCGCTATCGCCTCTCGGTCTTTCACGCTAAATTTCTTATTCAGCACATCCTTGTATTTCTCAAACGCTTTTAATGCTTCATCAGCATTCTTGATGGTTTTTCCCTTGGCCACTTCCGCTAATTCTTTTGCTACCTTGCCGGATTGCTCGCCAAACTTATCTGTAAGCTCCTTATAAAAATCCGCAGTAAATTTAACCGCATCTTTCACCGCGTCATTTTCTTCTTGAGCTTTTTTATCCTCCTCCACTTTTTGACGAACCGCATTCAAGTGAGCTTCCGCGTTTACCTTCTCCTGTCGCAGTTGTTCTAACCGTTGGCTCACTGTATTAGCTTCGTTTCTGGCCTGAGACGCCGCCGCTCGTTCACGCTCTGCACCGGCTTGCTTATCATCAGCCGCTTGTTTTTTACGCGAGGCTTCTCCATTTATGCCCAGCGCCCTCGCATAAAGACCACGATTGGGGTTTGACGGATCTAACGCACCACCTTTAGCCAGACTCTCGAACTCCGCTCTGAGTGCCTGTGCTTCTTTTAGCAGTGGTGATACTTCATTCTGCAGATTATTCGCGGCAACATCATGACCCGTAGCGCGCTGCTCTGCGGCTGACTTATCCTGCTGGGCTTGATTAATGCGTTGCTGAGCTTCGTTCACCAGCCGTTCCGCCACTTCAATGGGGTGGGCCGCATCCCACTTCGCCGCATCTTCCACCGCTTTTCGTTTTCTCTCTGCCTCCTCTTCCGCCTGACGTTGGGCCTCAGCTGCAGCCAGTTTAGCCTTTTCAGCATCATTATTAGCAGATCCGCCACCGTTACCACTATTACCACTGCCATTACCTGATTCACGCGTTGAACCTATCAACTGACCTGCAGCATTATAGCTGTTTAGCCAACCGCCTTCTGACCGCTTTGAGGCCACTTTAAACGCCCCCTCGCCCGAACCAACTCCGCCACCTTTGTTGCCTCCACCACCCAGCCCGGTCGGCCCACCATTTACCCCACCCGTACTCTGCGCACCACTGTTATGACCTATACCGTCTCCACCACTCATCGTATTTTCCTCTTCGACATAATTAAAAATAAAACAAAAAACAAAAAACAAAAAATAACTGTATATAAACACAGTACTTTCAAAATACTATGCCTGATGTCTTAAGCTGTCAATCGCTAAAAATGAGCAAAAAAAACCGCCTGAGAAGGATAAGCAGGCGGCTCTGGTGTTGGTTGGTTCATATCGCATTATTATTTTAATAGACAATAAATAGTGCCTATATAGACACTATCTTAAACCAGTTATTAACTATATTGCATCTGTTTACACTCAAAAGCCGAATTCTGATGACAGATTGTGACTTATGGCTGAGCCTTTCCTGAAAAACCGCACACGCTTTACCTCCTCACTAGATAACAAATTGGTTCAACCATTCAATGAGTTATCTAAAGATACCCGTATTCCAAAAAGTCGATTGTTAGACGAAGCCATTGCCGACCTACTGAAAAAACACGGTTCGAGCAAAAACACGCTGTAATGCAGACAGTAGGGGTTTGAGGTCCAATGAGGGGTTTCTACGCCGAAATCCCAGAAAATTCCATAACCAAAGCTGAATGCGTATAAAGTGACTGTATAACAATCAGTTAATTAGTATCTCGCATTTTGGGGTTCCGTGAACATTTCCTCAAAAAGTCCCAACTATGCGACTTATCTTTATGAATTACATAGAATATAT
>NZ_JAZGQA010000325.1:0-2399 GCF_048593855.1 Yersinia sp. 2542 StPb PI | reverse complement strand
ATAATATTCATTTTAATCAATAAGTACTGTTTTTTATTTCACAATACCTTTGCGAACATCTATGGGGACAGGACTGAATTCACCTTCACTGTGCGTCGGAATAGTCGTGATCAGCCGTCGTGCATCATCCGTATTCATACTGAACCGCACACCAAACTGCTGGCCAACCTCAAGGGTAAAGACTTTGGTATACACTTCGGTACTCTTCAGTTCTTTATGGCCCATAAAGGCCTGTACCACTTTCAAGGGCACACTGTGCTGGATCAGGTGCATGGCATAACTGTGCCGAAACGTTTTGGTGGTTACCGGGTTAACCCGAAAAACAATCCCCTCACGTTTCGCACTGTCCACCGCGCGGGTCAACCAGTTACGTGCCGTGTCATCGGTGATCGGCCACAACGGTTCATGCCGTTTGGGTTTGAAGGTGGCCAGGTATTCTCGCAAGCGCAGCGTATAGGTTTGGTCCGATAACGGGATAGCACGATCAAACCCCTGAACCTGCTCCACTTTTGTGGGGCGGCCCGGTTTACGTCGGCGCTGCTTGAGTGTCCGCAGCACAATAAAAGGACGTCCTCCGTCCAGCTCAATATCGGCCGGCGTGATAGACAGGGCTTCATTAATCCGGGCACCAGTATTCCACAACGTTTCCATCAGCAACCGTTGATGTAAGTCAGAAAAATACCCAAGCAGCACAGCTACTTCCGGGGCTAACAGGTATGCCGGCGTGCCAAGATTGGCCCGGAGCGCCATGTTGCGCAGTTCGGCCGCCCCCTGCCAGTCAAAATAGCTGCCGATCGCGCTACGCGAAAAGTTTTCCGGTTCGTGGGGTATAAGGCTCACGTTTTTAATCTCCGCGATCGTTGGACTGATGACCCGTCATGTGACAACGCGCCCTCACTATTGCCTAGGGTTACCCTCATTGTGCCGTAAAAGTCACGTGCAGCCGAGTGTAATAATTCCCTGATCGGATCCGGGATCATTCGGTTATTTTTCTATAATGGATTAAATACCGAGTAAAGAAAATAAGAAAGGGCCGCGACAGACGCCCGTCATGCCGTGACCCTGTGCCTCTCGGCACTTCATAGTGTATGAATGTGAGATAAAAAACACAAGATATAGACTTTCCCACAGAAAAAGAGGGTAAGGTGGGGAGAATTCGGGGCTTTACCTCAAAAACCGAATAGGATCCCAAGGTAAGAGAAAGACAGACATTAATGAGGAGACAGTTTTAAATTCCAAGGACCAAGAAGTCAATTGCCGCAACGAGTTCGTCACGCAGATGGCGTGCATCCATAATCGGGTTATCTGCACTGAGGTTTTTAACATCCGTGGTCGTCAGTAAACTTGTCATGATCACATAGTCTACGTGATCGATTGTTAAGACCGGTGACAGCACCTTCACTTGTGAGTTTGTCGGTTGCTTGCTGGCCAAAGGAATGACCAGGCGGGTACTGAGGTGATTTAGAAAGTCTGATTGAATATCAATGAAATAGGGATATATCTTCTTGTTCTTGGCCGTATTTTTGCAGATAAAAGATTGCGCCATTATAATACCCCAAATGGACTGTCATCAGAGAACAGTCCATTTTCTTGTACGAAACCATTTAAGGCCTCAACACCGGCGCGATTCTCTGTCAACCAGCGGTCCCGTTGACGTTCCTTAACAGCCAACTCAAGTGCCTGATTCAGCGTTGCTGACAAATTCAGGTCAAGCTCTTTGGCCTGCTCAATTAAATCAACGTTTAAGTACACGTTTGTATTACGTTTTTTACCAGCAATACTCGTTCTCATAATCCACTCCTATCAAAACTTATGCGCATAACAATAACGCATAAATTCATCACTATTCAGTAGTAGATAATTCAGGGGTTTAACATATAAAAATGAACGGATATTAATAAAAACTTAATGAATCCGAATATTTCCAGAAGGGAGAGTTATCCTCTTGGCAACAACCAGAATATAAAGATCCAACGAAGTGGGAATATTAGGTGAAGAAATGAAACAACTAGTTTTATTATTTTCTAAAAACTAAATAACACGCCAATATTACGTGAAATGAAAAAAATGATAAAATTATCTCAATCAACCAAACAGGTCGGCATGACTCCAAACTCGATTCAATCAGGATCAGATCACCGCGTACCTGACGATATATTGGTGTCTCGTGTGGCAAAACAAAAAAATCAACAACAACAGGACTGACTACAACAAGGCACGATCAATCGAGGTTCACTGAATTCTGTCTTGATAATTCGGCCATTGAGACCTGGTTTGACAAGCTAAAAATCTCTTGGTGGTACATTCTGACTAGCTATTCCACCATATTGATGCTCAACCGTGTATTTAACCTGACGTTATGGCCCGCTCAGGGATTCATTTATTTCATTGGTTGTTTG
>NZ_JAZGQA010000324.1:0-2407 GCF_048593855.1 Yersinia sp. 2542 StPb PI | reverse complement strand
CCATATTGAGAAATGACAGTGTTAAGACTATTGGATTTGTTCCATTTACATGGGGAACTAAAACTATCGAAGATCATGCCGTTCAGAAAAGAATATATTGCCACTTCCCTTTCGTCCCTAAAACGTATATGCCATTGGGTGATTATCTTAAAAATGTTAAAGTCTGTGACAAAGACACAAAAGATCAGACCATGTGTACTATAGAAAATAATATTGACTACGATAAGACCATTAACTCTATTACTAATACCACCGCCCCTCATGATTTTATTAACATACCTATAGATGATGTTATATCCAATTCCTATTGTCTAAAAACATCAAATGCTTATACTTTAAGTTCTGATGATCTAACCAATGATAATATTCAGAGAAATATAGAGCAAGAAGTTGCGGGCGATACATTAGTAAGCTCTGGGATATTAGCTGGAAATAAATTACTGAAAGAATCGAATTCTACAAATAGTAACAAGTTAATGATCATTCTGTCTGACGGCAGTGACAGTGGTAATGGCATTACAATTACATCAACGCTTATGGAAAAAGAAATGTGCGATAAAATAAAAGAAAATAATATCAGAATGGCATTTATTGCTATTGGATACTCAGAAGAACATAAAACAACAAATAAGTCATATAACATTGATTGGAACAAGTGTGTCGGTGAAGGCAATTATTATGAGGCATACAATGCTCATGAGTTAGAAGCCAGCCTCCGTCAGGCATTGAGCTCAACAAAAACGCCTGAAGTTGGCCGTAATATACCTAAAAACTGATGATCAGGTGCGGTGACATTCACCGCACCTGTTTTGATTATTTCGCGCCGCCCGCTTCCATACCGACTAAGCCAACCTTGAGATAACCTGATTTACGCAGTGCATCCATCACGCTCATCAGGGTTTCATAATCCACCACTTTATCCGCCTGGAAGAAAATGGTGGTTTCTTTATTAGATTGCGTCACTTTATCCAGCGCTGCCGCCAGGGTATCGCGGTCAACCTGCTGATCACCGACATAAAGCTGATTATCGGCTTTAACTGTCAGGAATACCGGTTTTTCCGGCCGTGGCTGTGGTACCGCTGAAGACGCCGGTAAATCCACTTTAATATCGACTGTTGCCAATGGTGCTGCCACCATAAAGATTATCAGCAGTACCAACATTACATCGATAAAGGGTGTCACGTTGATTTCGTGTAATTCACCGCTTTCATCAAGATTGTCATTCATGCGCATAGCCATAAATCACCCCGCACGCAATTGGTGAGGATGCTTAGATGACTTTGCCTCAGCGCTGCTCGCCAGATCAAGGTCGCGGCTTAATAGCAGCAATACTTGGGCGGCAACGTCACCCACCTGTGCACGGTAACTACCAATTAAGCGAGCAAATATATTGTAGATAACTACCGCAGGGATTGCTGCGACCAGACCTAACGCCGTTGCCAGCAAGGCTTCGGCGATACCCGGTGCAACAACAGCCAGATTGGTGGTTTGCGAATGAGCAATACCAATAAAGCTGTTCATAATGCCCCATACGGTGCCAAACAACCCGACAAACGGTGAGATTGCACCGATAGTAGCCAGGAACCCATTGCCTTTACCCATTTGGCGACCAATGGCTGCTACACGGCGTTCCAGCCGGAAAGCCGTACGCTCTTTAATGCCATTGTTATCATTGGATTCTGTCGACAATAGGCGCTCGTTTTGCGCTTCTCGTAGCAGTAAGGCACTAATGCTATCGGTGCTAAAAGCCTCCGCCCGCTCAGACGCGGTATCCATATCAGTCACAGCCCCGATAACTTCATGTTCTTGCTGCAAACGGCGGCGAGCACGGAATAATTCAGTACCTTTGGAGAACAAAATAGTCCAGGTCACGATGGATGCCAGTACCAGACCAATCATCACCCCTTTAACCACCACGTCTGCATGCTGATACATGCCCCAAACAGATAAGTCCATTGCCAACCCTTGTGGTGCTGGAGCTGTTAGTGGCTGAACCGCTGGCGCTGATGTGGCAGGGGCAACATCGTCTGCATTAGCAGGAGTTGCCGCGACTGGGGTGATTTCCGGCGTAGGTAACGGTGTTGATGTTGCCGTTGGTGTGGCAACAGATGCAGCGACTGCACTGCTGTTGCCTGGCGCGGCCTGTACATGGCCTGCCAAACCGGCCACCAGCAATAATGCCATTACGCCTGCTATCATCCGGCCTTGCACGAATGATTTATCTTTAATCTCTTTGCCAGCTATTTTCACGCTGTGCCTCCACCCAATATGCAGATCAATTTAAGGACGAAATCAGGTGCCGATCATATCAAACAAATCGGGGATTGATAGTAATTATCATTAGTATTTGAGACGATTTTTTAAGAATGAAAGAGAATTATTCTGATTGAAACAATTATGTAAATTA
>NZ_JAZGQA010000323.1:0-2409 GCF_048593855.1 Yersinia sp. 2542 StPb PI | reverse complement strand
GGGGCTTTTTCACCAGAAAAATGGGCTAATATATTTGAGAAGACAATATCGCTCATTTGAATTCGAGTTTCAGTCGTTGCACTGGCAATGTGTGGCAGCAAGACCACATTATCCATCTCGATCAATGCTAGTGGCACATTAGGCTCATCGGCAAAAACATCTAAGCCCGCACCACCAATATTTTGCTGCTGCAACGCAAGGATTAAATCATCCTGATTCACCATACTGCCACGGGCAATATTGATCAGAATGGCGTGATTAGGCATCGCAGCAAAAACGGTGTTATTAACCAAACCGGCACTGTCTTTCCCTCCCGAGATTGCGACCACCAGAATATCGCTTTGACTGGCAAGGCTCATAAGATCAGGCACATATTGGTAGGGCAGAGTTTCGTTGTGTGCTTTGTCGGTGTAAGCAATTTGCATATCAAACCCCGCGGCTCGGCGAGCAATGGCTTGGCCAATCTGCCCCATACCGAAGACCCCCAAACGCTTGCCGGTAACCTTAGATGATAATGGCAAAGTACTGTGCGGCCACTGTCCGGCACGCAGGAATTTATCAGCCAGACACAGGCGGCGAGACGTGGCAATGATTAGCCCCAGCGCGGTATCAGCAACATCGTCAGTCAGTACACCGGGAGTGGTAGTCACAATAATATTGCGCTCGTGGGTGGTTGCTAAATCCACCGCATCGGTACCGACGCCAAAGATTGAGATTATCTGCACTTCAGGCAACAGTGCCAACACCTCATTGCTGACACCAATATCACCACGGGTCACGATGCCTTTAATATTCTGACCCTGTTCTGCAAAAAACTCAGCATGATCGGTAACCTGGAAGAGTTTATGAACAGTAAAGGTTTGCTCCAATTTTTCAGTTAAATAGTCCATTACCGGAGCGATGATTAATACGGCTTGTTTGCTGTTTTTCATTACGGGTACCTGATCATGTCAATAAATCATAAAAAACCAGAATGGCGACAGGTAATCATCGGATGATTTAGCCATTCAGCGAATGTCGTTATAAGACCCGTTTTCAATGTTTTATTTTGTGATGCAGGTCACTGTAAATCATGTTAAGAAAACATGTTACCGGTAACGTGATCGACCTATCATTGCTAGTGCTGAATTGTTTCAGCCAGGCAAATACCGGTTAAAAACTTATAGAATTAACTCAGTAAAATGTTATCGGTTGGCGTTATTTGTTATTGATTGACGGAGGGATAATTTAGCGGCCATTGACCAAAGTGATTCGCAGCCATCATCCAGAGCCATGGCTGCTAGCGGTGATAAGAAGATCAGATAGTCCCACCGAGTGAAATGCGATAATGCAAGTCAACCTGTTCAATTGTAGGGATTTTATTTATTTTCTTAATCAGAATTTCCGCTGCAACTTTACCCATTTCAAACCGTGGGGTGGTAACACTGGCCAGCACCGGGGTGGTTGCCTGGCCGATATCTAAGCCATGGAAACCCGAAATTGCCATTTCAGCCGGTATCGCCATGCCTATTTTCAGACATTCTTGTAACACGCCGACGGCCATATCATCATTAGTACAAAAAATAGCATCAACCTGCGGATACATTTGTCGTGCCAGAGCTAGCATCCCAGCCCCGATCGAGACAGAAGAGACCTTATTAGGAGTGATATGCAATGGCGTAAAACCTGTATCTACCATCGCCTGACTATATCCCTGATAACGCTTGCGATCTCGTACATCTGACATCGAGCCAAAATAGACAATATTCTGCTTACCACTGGCCAATAGTGTCGCTGTCATATCGTAGGCAGCCTGATAATTATTAAAACCAACGGTAATACGGTTGAACTGTGGCTCTAAATCCATCACTTGTGCAACCGGAATTTCGGCTGCATTCAAATACTTATCAGCACGTAAGGTATGTTCTGAATCGGTGAGTATCAAACCTGAGATCTGACAGGACAACAGATTAACGATCTGCTGCTCCTCACGTTCTTTATCATAGTTATAGTTAACCACCAACGTTTGATAGCCGCTGGCAGCGGTTACCGATTCAATACCCGCCAGCAAGTCAGAGAAAATCTGGTTATTAAAGGAAGGTATTAAGATACCAATACGCGGGATCTTTTGATTAAGACCACTTTCCCCTTCAGAATCAGTAGCATAGTTAACCTCCGCCATCACTTGAGCAATACGCTCAGCCGTCTCTGGAGCCACTTTTTCCGGCGTGCGTAAGTAGCGGCTGACAGTCATTTTGGTCACGCCCGCAAGTAACGCGATATCCTGTAACGTAACACGCTGGTTTTTCATGGCAAATACCTGGAACAAGAGTGCGCAATGGGTAAGGTGATTATGCACTGTTAGCTTGTGTAATGAAAAGCATGTTACTGCTTTAAAATACAATAACAGCCATGTGACATATTATTAAT
>NZ_JAZGQA010000322.1:0-2418 GCF_048593855.1 Yersinia sp. 2542 StPb PI | reverse complement strand
AATTTGGTGCTGTGATAGCTGACCCTGTAACCGTACCAATGATAATGCAATCCTTGCACCAAGGTAACTATCACAGCACTGTATAATTTACATTGTAATTATAAACAAACAGTAAACATGACCAACTTTATAGTGGGCATGACTCACAAAATGGCAAAGCCCCTACCGTTAAGCTAAGGGCTGAAATTTGGCCCGCCACCGAGGTCTCGAACCTCGCACCTACAACAACTATGGTTATCGGCTCTATCCAGCTGAGCTAGTGGCGGTTAGGAAGCGGATTCTAAGCATCAATTTACAAGCACACCATCAGCAAGGTTACTTTTCAGATTATTCAGCCCACCAATCCAAGTTCAAAAACGACAAAACCCCACTGAAGCGAGGTTTATTTGGCTGGCCAGGCACTTCTGCACAACCAACTCTTATCACACTAATGCACTTTTTGCGGCCGCACCGACACTTTTATCATAAATTTCTGACTTCAGCGTAAAGATGGCTATCGCCTCTTGGGTTCCCGCTCCTGCTCTGATGATCCGCTATTTGCCGTTGAAAACTACACCCGTTCCGCGCAAGTGTTGGCTGACACCATGGCTGAGGCCCATATATGGGCCAACGATAAGCCGCTCACACCCTTGCTGACAAAGACATTATTGAGGGCATCCGCGCCAAAATGCGCGAGATGAAATCATTGGGTTAGCCGCGGTCTTTCAGAATCTTCATGTAGTGCCGCAATCCTTCGCCTGAATTCTCGTAGTAATCGATGATATGAAGCTCTTCACCGATTTCACGTACGAACCAGATGGCCGTAGAGTCACCCACGCCGATATCCCAGAACGTATGAACCGGTAGATGTGAGTTGTCAGGTAATTTGCAGATTTGTTTATTGATATAAAGCCAGCGGAACTGTTTGGCGTAGTTCCAGGTCTTCTGGCGCTCGTTCAAATGAACGCCGTGTTTGGCTTCCATCTCTGCAAAGTAATCAACCAGGCGCTGAGGTAAAGCCTCAACCGGGTCGATTGAATACTGCGGATTCTTCCACCAAGAGAAGAAAAAGAACTTCCAATCAAGAGCGGATAATTTCTTGCCCTGCAACTGAGCTTTCTCAGCCGTCTGGCAGTAATCGAAGAAGTAACCGGCGCGACCTCTATCGCGGCAAAGCAACCGGTTGATACGGCTTCAAACGCACTTGTGACAATCTCACGTGCTTTGTCTGGGTACTTAGCGCATATCTTGCCGAACCCGGAAACGTACAGGTAGCACCTTCACTGATGTTGTGTTGTGTTGTGAGGTTATTTCACGCAGTGACATCAAGCCAGCTCGGTACGCCAATTCGATGGCCTCCCAATCTGGTTTGGTCATTTGTTTACTCCAATAAAAAACCGCCCGTAGGCGGTTTGATAATAATATTTAACACATAAAATGTGACTCCCAATATAGGGAATCTTCAACTATTTAATTATTAGTGCATCCGCCGTTAGCTTGACAGTGTCCATGTTCAGGAGTGCCAACATCTGGCCCCGTTGCAGGATCATTACAATACGGCCACCACTTGCTGGATGGATTACATTCTTCAGCCATAGCACCCGCAGATAGCGACATAACACTAACTAACAGTAAGCCTTTTAACATATCTTTCATCGTAACTTCCTCCATGATTAGCCGCCTAAAGTGACGGACGATGCGACGATTGCTTTTAGTAACCTGCAATAGCCACCCTAATCATTAATTCATCAAATCCACTAATCAATCAAATAAGTTGGTTTGTTTAACCACTGTTAATAATAATTTTTATTTTCATTAGTAAAGCATTAAATTAAGGAAGCTCTAATATATCCGCACCATCATCGATGGTACTCAATGAATGCCACCTGTAATGCTACTTTACTGAGGCAATTTCCAATTCTGAGCTGGCAGGCCAGCACATGTAGCCATCGTCACCGATTTGTCCAACCCTGCAGTTGTCAGGCACTTATTTGATGCTACATTTCGCACATCCGTACCAACACCTTGAAGAGCTTTCCATTGTTGTTTTGTGTTCTGATAATCACAGGTTGCCATGACCGGTATTGAGCCACCTTCATCTGACAAACACTGCCCACTTTTCAACACGATGTAATGGAAGATGTTTTTTTCTGAACTGGCCTGTGCCACGCTATCACAGGCTAACAAGGTAGGCTTACCTTGGGTATTCTCATCCAAACAGTTACGGCCATTTGCAATATTAAGATGGCCGGATATTGTTTCGGTAGTCACAGTGACAACCTTAGCTCCTTGGATATCTTCTTGTGAAGTTGCTGCAATCGAAGAGAACGATACAGTTAAAGCAACAATTAATGCAGATAAACGAACTACCATATAATCACTCCTTGTGAATTAATTATCTTTCTAATTATTAACGTATTGTACTTAACAATAAATTAA
>NZ_JAZGQA010000321.1:0-2359 GCF_048593855.1 Yersinia sp. 2542 StPb PI | reverse complement strand
CCCGCGTGACTGTTGGTGTGTTTTAGTTGGCGATATTGATTCAATTGGTATCGCCCAACAATTCATTCAACGTGGAATACTATACTTAAATATAAAGTCACAGTTGTCTGAGTTGACGCAACATTTACTCAAAGGCATCCCGATTGAGTCTGAAAGAAAAGCCTTTTTTATCAGTTTATTGGGCTGTAAGGGAGGCATCGGAACCACCCTACTCAGTTATCACTTAGCAACCGCTATCACACAGATAAAGCAATCACCAACCCTATTATTACAGGGCAATAATGGATCTCAGGATCTTGATCTTGTTACAGAAAAAAAGATGGTTACAGAAATAACCGAATATCAAAATAATTTATCTCTTATGTTCGGTAAAGGGAAAGATATAGCTGAAATTGATGGACACAGAGATATAAAACACAATTTTATTGTATTTGATCAACCGATTCATAACGTACCAAAAGAGAAACTCACTGATTATATAGAACACGCTAATTGCATTATCGTATTGCTCGATAATAGTATGATGTCAGTCCGTGTCGCTAAAACGTTTATTGATATTTATGAAAAATTCAAACGAGACAACAGGCAAGCAACCCGACTATTAGTCTGTTTAAATGAAAGCAGACCAATAACAAGAGATATGCTGGATACTTCCGACATTCCGTCATTACTTGGGCGTAAGATAGATATACGAATCCCTTTCATACATAAAACAACGGAATCATTAAGTGATAAAAATTACTTTGGCCGAAAGAAAACCATAATAACCGAATTGGCAAAATACACATTAGGCATAACCATTGATTTATCAAACAAGAGAAAATTATGGTTAAGAAAACTTCTAAAAGGTAAAAGCTAAAAATGAACATATCATTAATCATCCAAGAAAAAATACGAGAAAAAATGCTGGCTAACATTGATATCGATAAAGTAGAACATCTGGTTGATGATTATGACAAACTTTTTGATTTACTTTCACAAACATACGATGATTTATTTAATGACAATCAATATAGATTAAACACTCAGCAGCAAAAAGATATTATTGCAACGATAGCCGATGAGATTACCGGTTTTGGCCCGTTAAGAGAACTGATGGAAGATGAGTCTATTAGCGATATTATGGTCAATGGCCCTGAAAAGATATTTGTTGAACGTTATGGGTTGCTAACCTTAACCAACCGCCGTTTTATTAATAACAATCAACTGACTGATATTGCCAAACGCCTGATGCAAAGAGTCAATCGCCGTATTGATGAAGGTAGACCGTTAGCGGATGCACGCCTAATTGATGGTAGCCGAATCAATGTGGCAATCGGCCCAATCACATTGGATGGCACGGCACTTTCGATTCGAAAATTCAGTACCAACAAACGAAAACTAGAAGATCTGGTTAATATGGGTGCCATGAGCAGTGATATGGCTAATTTCTTGATCATTGCTGCCAGTTGCCGGGTCAATATTATTATCTCTGGTGGCACAGGCTCAGGAAAAACAACACTGCTCAACGCATTATCAAAATATATTTCTGAAAACGAAAGAGTTATCACCTTAGAAGATGCCGCCGAGTTAAATCTTGAACAACCCCATGTAGTTCGAATGGAGACACGGCTCGCCGGGCTAGAGAATACCGGGCAAATAACAATGCGAGATTTAGTGATAAACTCACTACGAATGCGCCCCGATAGGATAATTATCGGGGAGTGCCGTGGCGAGGAAACATTTGAAATGCTTCAGGCAATGAATACCGGCCATAATGGCTCTATGTCCACCTTACATGCTAATTCTCCCCGCGATGCTATTGCCCGACTCGAAAGCATGATCATGATGGGGCCAGTTAATATGCCCATATTTACTATTCGCCGAAATATTGCTTCCGCCATCAATCTTATTGTGCAAGTTTCACGCATGAATGATGGTTCACGAAAAGTACGCCATATAAGTGAAATTATGGGAATGGAAGGGGATAATGTCGTATTACAAAATATATTCTCATTTGAACCGTCCAAAGAGCGTGACGAACAGGGGAAAATTCAAGGCGAATTTATTAATCATGGTTTATTCAGCCGATCCGCTGTGAGGGTGAATGCTGATATATACAGCTTATCAAATGAACTAAGTAGTATTTTCTCCACGGTGAAACAATGATTTACAATATAATACTTTTATCTGGGATTCTATTACTTTTACTCATTAACTTAAAATGGATAAAAATAAAGAAGACCATAAGTAAAAACCCAAAAAAAACCACTATCAATGATTTTTTCCTTACGTCATTACTAAAAAAGATAGTCAATGAATGGATTAAGTATTTATTAAGCATTGATAAAAACAAAAATAAAATGCATATAGCCATGCC
>NZ_JAZGQA010000320.1:0-2433 GCF_048593855.1 Yersinia sp. 2542 StPb PI | reverse complement strand
GTGGTGGGCGATACCAGATTCGAACTGATGACCCCCTCCGTGTAAAGGAGATGCTCTACCAACTGAGCTAATCGCCCTCATCTATCTCATTTATTGCATAACACGTCGAGTTTGGTGGGCGATACCAGATTCGAACTGATGACCCCCTCCGTGTAAAGGAGATGCTCTACCAACTGAGCTAATCGCCCCGCCGTGTTGTTGGAGTCGCATTATAGGGATAGTTCGAAGTGAGTCAACGGTTTTTAAAACGAAAACAATCGTTCGCCGCAAATTTAAACAGGATGCGATATTTATCGCCGCTATGAACCTTTATTAAATGATCCCCAAAATATTTCAAGGTGTAGGACGGCGGCAAACAAATGAACCCGATGAGCTTACCCAAGTATGTGATTCGGGTGAGTGAGTGCGGCCAACACACCTGCAATTTGAAAGATGATGGGAATATCATCAATTGCATACCGGTAACATCGTTGAGGAATTACTACAGGGTGGTAGAATGTCGCCTACTTTTTCAAATTTCGAGCAACTGTCAGCTTTTGCTGACCGGCGTAGCGTAATAAGGCATCGATTCCAATGAAGATCAAAACCCGTTTTGCACCCAGTCCTACCGGCTATCTCCATGTAGGTGGCGCACGCACCGCATTGTATTCCTGGCTGTTCACCCGTCATTTAGGTGGTGAATTTGTTCTGCGCATTGAAGATACCGATCTTGAGCGCTCAACTCAGGAAGCCATCGACGCTATTATGGACGGTATGAACTGGTTGAATCTGGATTGGGATGAAGGCCCGTATTTCCAAACCAAACGGTTCGATCGCTACAATGCGGTGATTGACCAAATGTTGGAAAAGGGCACCGCTTATCGCTGCTATTGTTCTAAAGAGCGCCTGGAAGAGTTGCGTGAAACCCAAATGGCCAATGGCGAGAAACCTCGCTACGATGGTCGTTGCCGCGATAGCCAGTGCACTCATGGCGCTGATGAGCCATCAGTGGTGCGTTTTCGCAACCCGCAGGAAGGCTCGGTCATTTTCGACGACAAAATCCGTGGCCCTATTGAATTCAGCAATCAGGAACTGGATGACTTAATCATCCGCCGTACCGATGGTTCACCAACCTATAACTTCTGTGTCGTCATCGATGACTGGGATATGGAAATCACCCATGTTATCCGTGGTGAAGACCATATCAACAATACACCGCGCCAGATTAATATTCTGAAAGCATTAGGCGCGCCAGTGCCTGAGTATGCTCATGTATCAATGATTCTGGGTGATGACGGTAAAAAACTGTCTAAACGCCACGGGGCTGTTGGTGTTATGCAATACCGCGATGACGGCTATCTGCCAGAGGCACTACTGAACTATTTGGTGCGTTTGGGTTGGTCTCATGGTGATCAGGAGATTTTCTCTGTGGCCGAGATGACCGAGCTGTTTACCCTCGATGCGGTCAGTAAGTCAGCCAGTGCATTCAATACTGAAAAATTACAGTGGTTGAATCATCACTATATCAATAGCCTGCCACCAGAGCATGTTGCTGTTCACCTGTCATGGCATGTTGAACAACTGGGGCTTGATACCCGTAATGGCCCTGAGTTAGTTGAAATCGTAAAACTGCTAGGTGAGCGCTGCAAAACGCTGAAAGAGATGGCCGAGTCCTGCCGTTACTTTTACGAAGAGTTTGACGAGTTCGATGCTGATGCGGCTAAAAAACATTTGCGCCCAGTGGCCCGCCAGCCACTTGAAGCAGTTAAAGCCAAACTCGCTGCCATCACCGCCTGGACCACTGAAAACGTTCACAACGCGATTCAGGGCACGGCTGATGAGTTAGGTGTAGGTATGGGTAAAGTGGGGATGCCGCTGCGTGTCGCAGTCACTGGTGCGGGTCAATCGCCAGGGATGGATGTCACTGTCCATGCTATCGGTCAGGCACGCTCACTGGCACGTATTGATAAAGCATTAGCCTTTATCAGCGAGCGCGAAACACAACAATAATACGGTTATTGCTCATTCAATCAGGCGGCTACTCAGGCCGCCTTTTTATTATTACTCGTTAGATAGTTGTGAGCGACATATAATATTTAATGCTAATTACCCGCTGATTTGGCGGCTTTTTCAGCGCTTAACGCGAGAAATCGAATTAGCCGTTGACACTGTTTCAGTGGTTTCATATCATGCGCCCCGTTCACACGATTTATTATGTGCGCATTGGGGCTATAGCTCAGCTGGGAGAGCGCTTGCATGGCATGCAAGAGGTCGACGGTTCGATCCCGTCTAGCTCCACCAAATTTCTTGTTTGATTGCATCATCAGGCCGGAAAAGGGTGGCATCATAGATAAGTCAGTACGAACAACCACATTTGTGGGGCTATAGCTCAGCTGGGAGAGCGCTTGCATGGCATGCAAGAGGTCGACGGTTCGATCCCGTCTAGCTCCACCA
>NZ_JAZGQA010000031.1:0-30729 GCF_048593855.1 Yersinia sp. 2542 StPb PI | reverse complement strand
CGGGGCTGTCTGATGCATCATAGGTAATGAAACTGCCGATCAGTGTCGAATCTAGCAATATAGATACGGTAGTTTATCGTTACTCACCTGATTCCGTGGGGGGGTAGGAAACTAACACTAAAAAATTTTCGTCACTCTACAATATCAAACGAGATTTGTGCAGTATTGATTAAATCGCGAGGTTATGTGACGGTATTTTTAATCGGCTGAGTATAATAGATTGCGTAATTTTTTTTGGACGAAATCACTAAAAACACCCTCGAGTCATGGGTTCACGCAGGCATACGCACTACCACAAACGTTCAGGACTATTGCGTGGATTAATATCCTGTTTCAGTTACTGTTTCCTTTGAGTTTGGCATTTTCACCTACGGTTGTCGCATCTTCTTCGTATACTTCGCAAGTCAATACGGTTACAGAATCTTATATTTTGCAGACCGGTAAAAACATTAATACTGTCGCCAAGTTAGGGGATGAAATTGATGTTTCCGGTAAGCTGCCTTCGTTATCCATTAGTGATGAAAATTATTCGCCTGCTGATATTCACATAAATAATAAGCTGGCCGGTTATGCCCAGACCGGTGCTGTCGCATTATCTAATGGCAATGCAGTAAAATCTGGTGAGCGCATGCTCAACTCAGCTGCCAACAATGAATTAAACAACTCCACGCAGCAGTGGCTGAGCCAGTTTGGTACCGCCCGGGTACAAATGAATGTTAATGAAGATTTTAAGCTGGATGGCAGTATGGTCGATGTACTGGTTCCACTTTATGATAATCAGAAATCCCTGCTTTTTACCCAATTGGGTGCCCGAAATAAAGACGATCGTAACACCGTTAACGTTGGTGCTGGAGTGCGTACTTTTCAGAATAGCTGGATGTATGGGGCTAATGCGTTTTTTGATAATGATGTTACAGGCAAAAACCGGCGGGTTGGGGTAGGCGCAGAGGCTTGGACCGACTACCTGAAGTTCTCGGGTAACAGTTACTTCGGTACCACCGATTGGCATCATTCACGGGATTTTGCTGACTATAAAGAACGGCCTGCCAACGGCTATGATGTGCGGGCAGAAACTTATTTACCCTCTCATCCCCAACTTGGCGGCAAGGTCATGTATGAAAAATACCGTGGTGATGATGTGGCCTTGTTTGGCAAAGATAACCGTCAGAAAAACCCCTATGCCATTACTGCGGGTGTAAATTACACCCCTATACCATTAGTGACTATTGGGGCTGAACATCGCGCCGGTAAAGGCAGTAAAAACGACAGCAACATTAACTTCCAGCTAAATTACCGACTGGGTGAATCTTGGCAATCTCATATCAGTCCATCAGCCGTGGCAGCAACGCGCACTTTGGCGGGTAGTCGTTATGATTTAGTCGAGCGTAACAACAATATTGTGCTGAATTATCAGGAACAGAAGGTGATACAGCTGATCCTTCCGGCTATGATAAGCGGTGAGGGGGGGACAAGCGTTCCATTGAGTGCAGAGATATCCACCCGACATGGCCTTGAGCGTATTGAGTGGGACAGTTCTGCCTTGATAGCGGCAGGAGGTTCTCTCACACCGGTATCTGCGCACGCTGTTGTAGTAGGATTACCCTCGCATCGGCTAACGCGGAGTGGTAGTAATGCCCACACGTTAAGTGCAGTGGCTCATGACATCCAAGGTAATGTGTCATTACGTGCGACAGTGCAGATCACTGTTATGCCTAGTACTGTTGCAGCAGTGAACCTGACGGCGACTACCGATAATGAGGTTGCCAATGGCATTGCCACCAATGCGGTGAAAGCAATAGTGACGGATGCGGGTAACAATCTTGTACCGGGCCAGGTGGTGACATTTACCGCCAGCAACGGGGCGAACGTGACGACGGTAATTGGTACTACTGGCGTGGACGGGGTTGCTACGGCGACACTGACCAATATGACGAGTGGAATAAGCGCGGTCACCGCCACGGTGAACGGCAGTAGTCAGACGGTCGACACCACTTTTGTGGCGGACGGCAGCACCGCGGAAATCACTGCAGCCAACCTGACGGCGACTGCCAATAATGAGGTTGCCAATGGCATTGCCACCAATGCGGTGAAAGCGATAGTGACGGATGCGGGCAATAACCTTGTACCGGGCCAGGTGGTGACATTTACCGCCAGCAACGGGGCGAACGTGACGACGGTGATTGGTACTACTGGCGTGGACGGGGTTGCTACGGCGACACTGACTAATACTGACTCGGGGATTAGCGTGGTCACCGCCACGGTGAACGGCAGCAGCCAGACGGTGGACACTACCTTTGTGGCGGACGGCAGCACCGCAAAAATCACCGCAGCCAAGGTGACTGCCGATAGAAAGGTGGCCAACGGCACGGCCACCAATGCGGTGGTAGTGATAGTGACGGATGCCGGTAACAATCCTGTCGCAGGCCAGGTGGTGGCATTTACCGCCAGCAACGGGGCGAAAGTGACGGCAGTCATTGGTACCACCGGCGTGGACGGGGTTGCCACGGCGACACTGACCAATATGACGAGTGGAATAAGCGCGGTCACCGCCACGGTGAACGGCAGTAGTCAGACGGTCGACACCACTTTTGTGGCGGACGCCAGCACCGCAGAAATCACCGCAGCTAACCTGACGGCGACTACTGATAACGAGGTCGCCAATGGCATTGCCACCAATGCGGTGAAAGCGATAGTGACGGATGCGGGCAATAACCTTGTACCGGGCCAGGTGGTGACATTTACCGCTAGCAACGGGGCGATAGTGACGACGGTGATTGGTACTACTGGCGTGGACGGGGTTGCCACGGCGACACTGACTAATACTGCGCCGGGAGTCAGTGTGGTCACCGCCACGGTGAACGGCAGCAACCAGACGGTCAGCACCACCTTTGTGGAGGATGCGATGTTTACCGGAATAGCCGTCAACGGCCATGTGTTCACGGTAAGCGATGAATTTCCAAAAACAGGTTTTACCGCGGCTACCTTCATACTAAATATGAACAGAAATGCGAGCGACTTCACCTGGAGTTCCAACCAGCCAGGGGCCGTAAGCGTCAATGGTGACGGTCAAGTGAAGCTCAACAGCAAACCTACGGGGCCAGTGATCATTACGGCGACACCCAAGGATGGAGGAAGTCCACTAAGCTACACATTTGCTGTGCAGAAATGGTTTATACATAACAATAGCACAATGGCTGTTTGGTCAGATGCTGTGAGGTTCTGTAGTCTACAGCTGGCGTCTCAGCCATCACGCACCGACTTGAGTTCTACCAACTACTCATTTGGTACCCGTTTGGTGGGTTCATTGTTCGATGAATGGGGGCGAATGGATAACTACACTGGTTCCGGTTTTATCGGCACCCTCTACTGGACGGGCGACACTCCTGACCCCAGCACAGGCTTCCACTACCTTGGCGACTCGATCGCGGGCGTTACCAACAGCTACAGTGACGCCGATATTCCTAGGCATGTAATGTGTCGTCGATAGAGTCTTGAGTTTTTAAATTTGGTTTTGCTTCTCTGGTATTCCCCCGCGTTTAGTGGGGGAAAGGTCAGTGGCTTTGTGGCGCTAAGACCCCGTCGGGTAACATGCTGTTTTTTTGATGATGTTATCCGACCATGTCTCTGATAAGAAAAACCTGCACTATCTTGTAGATATCATCGCTCAGTATGTTCGTTATTCGCTGGCTTACGCCCTTGTGTCACTCAATTCCATAGATGGCAAAGGGATGGGGTATTATGTATGCCCCATGCGCCGGTTACATCGCTGTAATACACCATCGATTAGGCGTGATATTGCAGATGTAAACCTGATAACTACAGTTGTTATCCATGCTGACAAATTCCAGACTAATTCAACCAGCAGAGGATCGACCCGTTCGCTCCAGGATAGAAATATTGAGGTTCTTAAAAGTATTTATAAGCTGATTGAGGCATTACAAATAGCACCTGAAGTGACTGCTTTGGCTGAAAAGATAAAGGCACTGCATAAAGAGTTCAAAAGTAATGAAGCCACGATACGTGCAGTTAAGTATAAGCAGAGGCTGGCCGTTAGTGAGGATGTAACAAAGCTGGATTTAACCTTAAAAGATGACCGCAGCCTTATTGGATAGACTGGTTCATCATTTTGACATTATTGAAACAGGTAATGAATCATTTAGGTTTAAAAACCGGTCTTAAAGTGGTGTACTTTTAAAGCATAACTGTGGCTCATTTTTAGATCATAATTGACAGTTTGTACTCATATATATACTCATTTATGACTGCGCTTTCACGATATGAGTTGAGACATCATGAAATAAAAAATCCACGCAAATGCGTGGATTTTATGGGGTTTGTCAGTATTCATGAGATTCAATTAAATCTCATGAGACAACAGAAGCTGTTTAGACGTTGAACAAGAAGTTCATCACGTCACCATCTTTTACGATGTAATCTTTACCTTCTGAACGCATTTTGCCGGCTTCTTTCGCGCCTTGCTCACCCTTGTAGGTGATAAAGTCCTCGAAAGCGATAGTTTGTGCGCGGATAAAGCCTTTCTCGAAGTCGGTGTGAATTTTACCGGCAGCTTGTGGTGCAGTTGCACCTATCGGGATGGTCCAGGCACGCACTTCTTTTACACCGGCAGTGAAATAGGTTTGCAGATTCAGCAATTCATAACCGGCACGGATCACACGGTTCAAACCGGGTTCTTCAATACCTAACTCAGCCATAAATTCAGCGCGGTCTGCATCTTCCAACTCAGCAATATCAGACTCAACTGCGGCACAAACGGCAACTACCACAGAACCTTCCGCCGCAGCGATGGCACGCACCTGATCCAAATAGGGATTGTTTTCAAACCCATCTTCATTGACGTTAGCAATGTACATGGTTGGCTTCAGGGTGAGGAAGCTCAGATAACGGATGGCGGCTTTATCTTCAGCACTCAGGTTCAACGCACGCAGCATGCCAGCATTTTCTAAATGTGGCAGACATTTTTCCAGCGCTTCCAGTTCCGCTTTAGCGTCTTTATCACCGCCTTTAGCTTTCTTCTGAACACGATGCATCGCGCGTTCACAGGTTTCCAGATCGGAAAGTGCCAGTTCAGTGTTGATGGTATCAATGTCATCAACGGGATCTACTTTACCGGCAACATGGATGATGTTGTCATTTTCAAAACAACGTACCACATGACCAATTGCTTCAGTTTCACGGATATTGGTCAGGAACTGGTTACCCAGGCCTTCGCCTTTGGATGCACCCTTAACCAGGCCCGCGATATCGACGAATTCCATCGTGGTTGGCAAAATGCGCTGAGGTTTAACAATCTCGGCCAGTTGGTCCAGACGCGGGTCCGGCATTGGCACCACACCCGTGTTGGGTTCAATGGTGCAGAACGGGAAGTTAGCGGCTTCAATACCCGCTTGTGTCAACGCGTTGAACAGGGTGGATTTACCAACGTTAGGCAGGCCCACAATACCGCATTTGAATCCCATGTTTTATATCACCTTAAATAACTTAAAAATCAACTCGTTAGGGTTAACGTGCTGATGTAATCAAAATTTATGTCGCCATTATACACATTCTGACGATTTATCTCGATCATGCTGTTTCGTCGCCGCAAGGGAACATGCTGTGAGAGCGAGTAGGTGATTGATTTTTCTAACTCTGTGCCCGAGATCACGCTTATGCCATCTTAAGTTTCCTGATAAATGTCCGATAACTAGTTATTACAGTCCGCATACTGAATTTGGGTAATTCCAATGGAAATGAGTATCTATAAATGGCTGATCGTCATCTTGTTCGGGGGGATGGCGGGTATTGTGGGAATGCGTTTTCTTACCGCAGATGTTGAGCCTGCCGCCCCCTCCTTTGCCGAGTTGGTTGATCAATATGGGGTGGAAATTGAAAGTCACTCGGGCAAGAGCGTTAGATATGTGGGGTACAAAAAAAATACCCTTTATGAAGATTTCGACAGCATCCAGTTGAAATTTACCGCAGTAACCGACAAGTTTGAACGCAGCCACGACTTATCGCGTAACAAAGAAAAGGCATCAGATTGGGATTCGCTTTTTTGTAGCGATAAATTGAGTGATATTGCGGGCGAATATGATGGTAAAAGCAATAATTTTCTCGGGCGGGTGAGGGTGATATTTTCAGGGGTGGTATTGACCGGTGAGGGACAACAGGGGATTAATGCGCTGTGCAACAAAAATGAATAACAACTAATACAGGCACCCCGGCTTATGTTCGTTAGCCGGGGAACCGGGCCAGTATTATACGCCGGCCTTAAAGGAGTGCAGGCGATTCATTGCCTTAGTAATGTCTTCTTTTAGCAGTATTTCAGTACAGCGGATAGATTCATCAATGGCCTCGTCAATTAAGGTTTGTTCACTGATTGGTGGCTTACCCAAAACAAAACCGGTGACTTTACTTTTATCACCCGGATGACCGATGCCGATGCGCAAACGATAGAAGTTAGGGTTATTCCCCAACCTGCTCTGAATATCTTTCAGGCCGTTATGGCCACCGTTACCGCCACCTAGCTTTAATTTAGCCACGCCCGGCGGGATATCCAACTCATCGTGTGCGACTAAAATCTCTTCCGGCAGAATACGGTAAAACCCAGCCATTGCGGCTACGGCCTTGCCACTGAGATTCATAAAGGTAGAGGGTACCAACAAGCGAACGTCCTGACCTGCCAGATTTAGCCTTGCAGTGTAGCCGAAGAATTTACTCTCTTCTTTCAGTGGTTGATTATGGCGCTGCGCCAATAAATCCACATACCAAGCACCTGCATTGTGGCGAGTTTGGGCATATTCAGCGCCCGGATTTGCCAGCCCAACGATTAATTTAATACTGCTCACGTCGCCATTCGCTATAACTAAAGGAATTAAAGTGCCATAGTTTACCTGTCATAGCGCGTAATAACAAAACTGCTAGCATGAATTTATTTAGAGTGAATAGTTCAAGATGTGAATAGTTGCCTGTATGTATAGTTCAAATTCAGTGCCAAATGTCTGGATTATGTAAAGATTTGTTGGAATATATTTGCCAGTTGTGATCACAAGCGCAATACCTTCCTCGCAAGCCTGACTATACTTAGTTATTAAGTGGACATGAATAATCGCATTAAGCAAGCAGTTTTAGCGCTCGGCTCAGTGGTTATTTATTGGCAACCTAAGTGGAGGTGGCATATGAAACGTAAAAGCGCAGCAAGGGTCGGTAATGTGCTGATGGGATTAGGTTTGGTTACCATGGTCGTAGGGGTAGGTTACTCAATTCTGACAGAGGTATCTCAACTGGGTCTACCGCAATTCTTTGCCCATGGTGCCGTGATGAGTATTTTTGTCGGCGCACTGTTGTGGTTAGTTGGCGCGCGTATCGGTGGGCGTGAGGAAGTTGCGGATCGTTATTGGTGGATTAAGCACTTTGACAAACGTTGTAATCGCAACCAGCGTCACTCCTAGCGAGCAAGGTATCATTAGCGACTAATTACAGTGAAGCTGCAAACATAGACCTGTTTTCTTGGCTTTTTAATTGAGCTGATGTGCAGGAGGGGTAAATGACGGCTCAACGAGCGGTAAGACAAACACCTATTGATCAAGAACTCAGCGATCGAGAGTAGAAAACCCGTTGTCGCATCTGCTTCAACGGGTTTTTCTTTATCTGCTTCAATTTATGCATTGCATAGTATCAATTCGTTATGAACCCCATTCGTGATGCCCAGCAAGTGACCTATCACGAAAATAGCTTAATGGCTAACTGCGGCCAGATAGCACCGCAGGGATATCCACAACCTAATACTGATTAATGCTCAAACATCGCAGAGATGGACTCTTCATTGCTGATACGGCGGATGGCTTCAGCCAACATGCCCGACAGGGTCAGAGTACGCACATTTTTTAATGCCTTTATTTCAGCTGACAACGGAATCGTGTCACAAACAATCACTTCATCGATAACAGAATGTTTGATGTTTTCAACCGCGTTACCAGAGAAGATCGGGTGAGTCGCGTAAGCAAATACACGCTTGGCACCACGTTCTTTCAGGGCTTCCGCTGCTTTACACAATGTGCCACCGGTATCGATCATATCGTCAACTAACACGCAGTCACGGCCAGCAACGTCACCGATGATATGCATCACCTGAGAAACGTTAGCACGTGGGCGGCGTTTGTCGATAATCGCCATATCAGTATCGTTCAGCAGTTTTGCAATGGCTCTGGCGCGAACAACGCCGCCGATGTCTGGAGAGACAACAATTGGGTTTTCCAGATTCTGCTGCAACATATCTTCCAGCAGGATTGGGCTACCAAATACGTTATCAACCGGAACATCAAAAAAGCCTTGGATCTGTTCAGCATGAAGATCCACTGTCAATACGCGGTCAACCCCAACACTTGAGAGAAAATCGGCAACAACTTTGGCAGTGATCGGTACACGGGCAGAACGCACACGGCGATCCTGACGAGCGTAACCGAAGTAAGGAATAACAGCAGTAATACGTCCTGCGGAGGCGCGACGCAGGGCATCAACCATGACAACCAGTTCCATCAGGTTATCGTTCGTGGGTGCGCAGGTGGACTGGATGATGAAAATATCACCACCGCGTACATTTTCGTTGATTTGCACGCTCACTTCGCCGTCGCTAAAACGACCTACAGCGGCGTCACCAAGACTGGTGTACAAACGGTTGGCAATACGTTGTGCTAGTTCCGGGGTGGCGTTACCAGCAAAAAGCTTCATATCAGGCACGAGAAGAACCTCAGGCATGCGTCCAGAGAAGATATTGTCATATCAGTAATCAGGGGCGATTATTCATACTGATTGCAATATACATACGGGTATTTAAAGCCAAAACACGGTGAATAACCGTCATCATTCAAATTACAGGTGTGTCGACTGTTCTCGTTCACCCGCATCACTTACTCATGTAAGGTTATCGGGATTCGCTCGTTTGCCGCTTTCCTGTATCTTGAAATCTATTGGGTACAAAACAGCATTATGAACCGGCTTTCAATCAAATGAGACAGGTATTTTCAGAACCCAAGGTTAGTAGAGCCATTACATCGACCTTACATAACGCTGTAAATCGTTATCTGCACTCACGACTTTCAATTTTCCCAGAGCGCGCACGATGCAGTGGCGAAACATTTACACCACGAGCAACAAAACCATGCAACCACTCCGGGGCAATACTTAACACCTGTCGGGCCGATGCCTCAGTGTCGAATTCTGCAAACACACAAGCGCCGGTTCCGGTAAGGCGTGACGGAGCGTATTCTAACAGCCATGAAAGAGCCTGTTCAACCTCGCGAAAACGTTTTCTTGCGATCGGTTCGCAATCATTTGCGTACGGAATGCTTAAAAGCGCCGCCAGTGGGCGAACGGGCGTATTTCTTTTTAATTCAGGATCAGAAAAAATAATTGGTGTTGGGATGCTTACACCGGGGTGTACCACCAAATACCACTTCTCTAAAGGCTCCGCAGGTTGCAATTTTTCGCCAATTCCCTCAGCAAAGGCAGCATGCCCACGAACGAACACCGGCACATCGGCACCTAATGTTAGGCCAAGAGTGGCCAATTTTTCATCAGAGAAACCACATTGCCACAGTAAATTGAGTGCAACCAGTACCGTGGCGGCATTGGATGAACCACCACCCAGTCCTCCCCCCATTGGTAGGCGTTTATCAATACTGATATCTGCCCCCCGAGGTACTTTTACCGTGCCGGGCTGTTGTTGTGGAAATTGTTGTTGTAGCAATCGTGCCGCGCGAATTATCAAGTTCTGTTCGTCTTCTACGCCTGCGACTGGCGTTAATAAGCGAATCTGATTGTCATCTCGCGGCACAATAGTCAGTTGGTCGCCATAATCGAGAAACTGGAACAGGGTTTGTAAGTCATGATAACCATCGGCCCGTTGCCCGGTGATATAAAGAAACAGGTTTAATTTGGCCGGTGAGGGCCAGACATGTTGATGCGTGCTAACCATGTTATTCGACAGTCCAATTATCCATTTTTAGCTTAATTCGCTGCCCGCCCTGACTCAGCTCCATGCGGCTCGGCAATGCTGGCGTCACTTGAGTGTTGTATTCCTGATAATCAACCACCCACGTCATACCATTTTGTTTATAAGTCACTTGCTTCAAACGGTACTTATCATCAAGGGTGAAATCAGTGGTATCACCGGGTAACCCTAAAATCCACTGACGTAAGCTTTCCAATGGAATGGACATCCCCGTCAACTTTTGAATCATTTCCTGTGGGTCATCACTGACATAGCGTTTGCCTTGATTATCGGTCAACTGGGTAACGCCAGGTTGTACCACCAATTCCAGTTCTGTGCTGCCCAATGGGTTGGTCAGCAGTAGGCGATAGCGCTCAGGTGTGGTTTGTTGCCAGAAAAAGCGCGCATAGACTTTTTGTTTTTCAGAAATATACGCAAAGGCACCCCGGGTCTGGAATTGGCTCAATTGTTGTAATTGTTGTTCATGTTGCCGCCACTGTGGCGATGTCGGACTGGTCGCCGGACCGGTCGGTGGCGTGGTGCTACAGGCTGCCAGCAACAGAGTTGCTAAAGGGAGCAGGCGATAAAAACTGATTTTATACATCGACATATGGCTATAAATCCTATCGGTCGCACGGGTATCATTGGCGACGCGTCTTTGATGAGGTCATGTTACCGATAAATAATAATTTTTGATAAAACAAATTATTTGATACCTGGCTAATTGGTATCTGAGGTGCTCACGCTAACGGGCTGAAGGCTGAGCGTCAATATCTTGTTCTATTTTGTACAGGGTTTACCCAATATTGTTGTACAGCAGATAACCAATTTCTGACCATAATTTATGATAATACTTAGGATATTGCACTGTGACTTTTATTGAACCCGCGCATCAAGTAGAATGCGGTTCAGACGAGAATCCATACTAACATCAGTATTACTCGAAGCCGTTCTCATGACTCTGCTTGCATTAGGCATTAATCACAAAACTGCGCCTGTATCTTTACGTGAACGAGTGAACTTTTCACCGGAATCTATCGACCAAGCGCTTGTCAGCTTGCTCCAACAGCCGTTGGTGCAGGGCGGTGTCGTATTGTCTACGTGTAACCGAACTGAGTTGTATCTCAGCGTAGAGCAGCAAGATAATCTGCATGAACAACTTATTGCCTGGCTCTGTACCTATCACAAACTCAGCCCGGACGAAGTGAAAAAAAGCCTGTATTGGCACCATGGTAATGATGCCGTCAGTCATTTGATGCGTGTTGCCAGCGGGTTAGACTCACTGGTATTAGGCGAACCTCAAATTTTGGGGCAGGTGAAAAAGGCCTTTGCTGAATCTCAGCGTGGTCAATCGCTGTCTGGCGAGTTGGAGCGGTTGTTCCAGAAATCTTTCTCGGTTGCCAAACGGGTTCGGACAGAAACAGATATTGGAGCCAGTGCCGTTTCGGTTGCTTTTGCTGCCTGTACTCTGGCACGTCAGATATTTGAGTCGCTTTCTGAACTGAATGTGCTGTTGGTGGGTGCTGGGGAAACCATTGAGCTGGTGGCTCGTCATCTGCGTGAGCATCAAGTTAAGCATATGATTATCGCTAACCGTACCCGTGAGCGAGCTCAAGTGCTGGCGACAGAAGTGGGGGCCGAAGTGATTACTTTGCCGGAAATTGATGCCCGATTGGCCGATGCCGATATTATTATCAGTTCAACGGCCAGCCCATTGCCTATTATTGGTAAGGGAATGGTCGAACGTGCTCTGAAAAGCCGCCGCAATCAGCCAATGCTGTTTGTCGATATCGCCGTACCACGGGATATTGAGCCGGAAGTGGGTAAACTGTCTAATGCCTATTTATACAGTGTTGATGATCTACACGCGATTATTCAGCACAATATGGCACAGCGTCAGGCCGCTGCGGTGCAGGCCGAATCAATAGTACAGCAGGAAAGCATGAATTTTATGGCCTGGCTACGTGCGCAGGGGGCGGTTGAAACCATTCGTGATTATCGTTCTCAGGCCGAACAGGTTCGTAGTGAGATGACCGCTAAAGCATTGGCCGCCATTGAGCAGGGTGCCAATGTAGAACAAGTGTTGAATGAGTTGGCCCATAAGCTCACTAACCGCCTGATTCATGCTCCTACCAAATCCCTCCAGCAAGCCGCCAGCGATGGCGATATGGAGCGGTTGCAATTATTACGCGACAGCCTTGGGCTGGATCAGCATTAGTTTCCTCTAATTACAGGGTTTAAAACCACGGATGAAGTCTTCTATTGTTGCCAAACTGGAAGCGTTACAAGAGCGTCACGAAGAAGTGCTGGCGTATCTTGGCGATGCCAGCGTTATTGCCGATCAAGACCGTTTCCGCGCGTTGTCACGTGAATATGCGCAATTAACGGATGTCACCCGCTGTTTTAAAGAATGGCGCAGCGTGCAAGATGATCTCGAAGCCGCAGAAATGATGCTGGAAGATCTTGAAATGCGCGAAATGGCTCAGGAAGAACTGAAAGAAGCAAAAGCGCGCAGTGAAGAGCTGGAACAGCAGTTGCAAGTGTTGTTGCTCCCTAAAGACCCTGATGATGAGCGTGATTGTTTTCTTGAGATTCGTGCTGGGACCGGTGGTGATGAAGCGGCTATTTTTGCTGGTGACATGTTCCGCATGTACAGCCGTTATGCTGAAGCACGCCGTTGGAAAGTTGAAATCATGAGCGCCAGTGAGGGCGAGCATGGTGGCTATAAAGAAGTGATTGCCAAGGTCTCTGGTGATGGGGTGTTTGGTCAGTTAAAATTCGAGTCAGGTGGTCACCGTGTGCAACGTGTACCCGAAACCGAATCACAAGGCCGTATTCATACCTCTGCCTGTACCGTCGCGGTAATGCCTGCCATTCCTGAAGCTGAGATGCCGGAAATCAATGCCGGTGATTTGCGTATTGATACTTTCCGCTCGTCTGGTGCCGGTGGTCAGCACGTTAACACCACCGATTCGGCAATCCGTATCACCCATATTCCAACGGGCCTGGTGGTGGAGTGTCAGGATGAACGCTCACAACATAAGAACAAAGCCAAGGCGATGTCGGTGTTGGGTGCACGTATCCGTGCCGCAGAAATGCAAAAGCGTCAATTGGCGGAAGCTTCCGAGCGCCGTAATCTGCTTGGTTCAGGTGATCGCTCTGATCGTAATCGCACCTATAACTTCCCACAGGGCCGAGTGACCGATCATCGCATTAACCTGACCCTCTATCGCCTGGATGAAGTGATGGAAGGCAAACTGGATATGCTGATTCAGCCGATTGTGCAGGAATATCAAGCCGACCAGCTCTCTGCGTTGTCAGAGCAAGATTAATGGACTATCAGCAGTGGCTGTCGTTAACGGCAGCCCGTTTCAGTCAGAGTGACAGCCCCAAGCGCGATGCCGAGATTCTATTGAGTTTTGTCACCGCAAAGGCGCGTACTTATGTGTTGGCTTTCGGTGAAACTAAGCTGACAGCCGATCAGTTACAGCGATTGGAACAACTGGCAACCCGGCGTGAGCAGGGGGAACCTATTGCTTATCTGGTTGGGGAGCGCGAATTCTGGTCATTGCCACTCAGTGTTTCCTCCGCCACTCTTATTCCACGCCCTGACACCGAATGTTTGGTTGAACAGGCGTTGGCGCATCTGCCAGCCACTCCTTGCCATATTTTGGATTTGGGTACCGGTACCGGTGCTATTGCTTTGGCGTTAGCCAGTGAGCGGCCAGATTGTGCTGTGGTGGGTGTGGACATCCAAGCCGACGCTGTTGCACTGGCTCGCCATAATGCAGAAAAGCTGGCCATAGATAATGTACATTTTCTGCAAAGTAGCTGGTTTGACGCGGTCGACGGACAATTTACGCTGATTGTTAGCAATCCTCCTTATATTGATGCTGATGACCCGCATCTGAACGAAGGTGATGTCCGCTTTGAGCCTCACAGTGCGCTCGTCGCACCTGCCGAAGGGATGGCTTCACTGGACGAGATTATCCGTTGTGCGCCGGCTTATTTAGAGGCGGGAGGCTGGTTAATGTTGGAGCATGGCTGGCAGCAAGCCGATGCAGTACAGAAATTACTTAAAAACGCCGGATTTAGTGCTGTAATGACGCATAAAGATTATGGTAATAATGATCGTGTTACTTTGGGGCAATGGATCGGCTAATCAAGAAGAATCTGATTTTGTGCGGCATTTATTCGGCAACAAATAAAAAAAACGATAAATATTTAACATAGATAAGGAAGCGAGAGTCATGTGGGTTGATTATATCGCCATGAAGTATTTGCATTTACTCACAGTGGTTATCAGTATTACGCTGTTTGTATTACGTTTCTTTTGGAAATGTCGCGGTTCGGCTATGATGGATAAGCGCTGGGTAAAAATAACGCCACATATCAATGATACGTTGCTATTTGTCAGCGGTATTGTACTGATTTTTATCACTGGATTTTACCCTTTCAGTCCGCAAGGAACATGGCTGACTGAAAAGCTGTTTGGCGTTATTATCTATATCCTGCTTGGCTATGTCGCATTAGGTAAGCGAACCCGCAGCCAGAATCGTCGCTGGCTTGCTTTCATACTCGCATTGGGTTGCCTGTATTTGATTGTCAAACTGGCAACAACTAAATTACCACTGCTGATGGGATATCTATGAGTAGCATTGCTGATTTCGAATTTAACAACGCGTCCCTGTGTGATGGGGTGTTATTGGTTACCCAGGAGATTCGACAGAATTTTCCACTGGTTGATGTACGCAACCAATTACAACAGCTCGTTGATGATGCCCGGGCTGCGATGCCCGCCGATCTCAATCAGGATCAGCAATTAGAAGTGCTTATTGATCTGTTTTACCGTAAATGGAAATTTGGCGGTGCTGGTGGCGTTTATCGCCTGTCAGACGCTATCTGGCTCGATAAAGTGTTGGATAAACGCCAAGGGACGCCAGTATCGCTGGGCGTCATTTTCCTGCACATCGCCCATCAATTGGATCTACCTTTGATGCCAGTTATCTTTCCAACTCAATTAATTCTTCGGGCTGATTGGTTAGATGAAGAAATGTGGCTGATTAATCCGTTAAACGGTGAAACACTTAATGAACATATGCTAGAAGTGTGGATTAAGGGCAACCTGGGTTTGAGCGCCGAACTGGAAGATGAAGATCTGGAAGAAGCGGAAAATACCCTGATTGTGCGTAAAATGCTTGATACATTGAAAGCGGCATTAATGGAAGAGAAGCAGATGGAATTGGCATTGCGTGCCAGTGAAGCGGTATTGGCTTTTGACCCCGATGACCCCTATGAAATCCGCGACCGTGGCTTGATTTATGCCCAACTGGATTGCAACCATATTGCCATCTCTGATTTAAGCTATTTTGTTGAGCAGTGCCCGGAAGATCCGATTGCTGAAATGATAAAAATGCAGATCCACTCCATTGAGCAACAGCGGGTGACATTGCACTGATCTCTTTTATACCACGGTTGTATGGTAGCCATGTCTTGCGGCATAACCGTGGTAATTAACTCGATTTACCCTTTATAAAGGTATTAGTATGAAACAGAAAGTGGTTAGCATTGGCGATATCAACGTAGCGAACGACCTACCTTTCGTGCTGTTCGGCGGCATGAATGTGCTTGAGTCGCGCGACCTGGCAATGCGCATTTGTGAACATTATGTCACGGTGACCCAAAAGTTGGGCATTCCTTATGTGTTTAAAGCCTCGTTCGACAAAGCCAACCGTTCTTCAATTCATTCTTACCGTGGTCCCGGTTTGGAAGAGGGAATGAAAATCTTCCAAGAGCTGAAACAGCAGTTTGGTGTCAAAATCATCACCGATGTGCATGAAGCCAGCCAGGCAAAACCGGTGTCCGAAGTGGTTGATGTTATTCAATTACCGGCATTTTTGGCGCGTCAAACTGATTTGGTTGAAGCTATGGCCCGCACTGGCGCGGTTATCAACGTGAAAAAGCCGCAGTTTGTCAGTCCTGGGCAGATGGGCAATATTGTCGATAAATTTAAAGAAGCCGGTAATGATCAAGTGATCTTGTGTGATCGCGGCAGTAACTTCGGTTATGACAATCTGGTGGTTGATATGTTAGGTATCAACGTTATGGTCCAGGCGACTGGCGGTCATCCAGTTATTTTCGATGTGACTCACGCATTACAATGCCGTGATCCGTTTGGCGCAGCCTCCGGTGGCCGCCGTGCTCAAGTGGCTGAACTGGCGCGTGCTGGCATGGCTGTTGGTTTGGCAGGGTTGTTTATCGAAGCGCACCCAGAGCCGAACAGCGCCAAGTGTGATGGCCCGTCAGCTTTGCCATTAGACAAACTAGAACCGTTCCTGGTGCAGATGAAAGCTATCGATGATTTGGTGAAGAGTTTCCCGGTGCTGGATACCAGCAAGTAAAAAGTGTTCGCCGGTAATATTTGAATAAAGAAAAGGCAGTGTAGGTAACTACACTGCCTTTTTTGAAAACCGTCATACTCACTCAAAGGGACTAACCTCTTACGCGTAAAGCCTCCAGCGCTTCTGGCAGTGACCCATAAAAACTCAACTTGCCTTCAATGGGCTGCACTCTGGCTCTTGCCAGCGTCTTCAGCGGCTGGAAAGGAATATCCGTGATAACGAGCTGTTGTTGCTCGCCCAGCGCCTCTGTGAAGCGTAGGAACGCATTTAGGCCACCGGCATCCAGAACCGGTACTGCATCCCACTGCAAAATAATGGTTTGATAATTCTCACAACGGCTGAGTAACTCATTAAATATCCGCTCTGCGGCAGCGAAAAACAGTGGCCCGTTCACTCGCAATACCAGCGTATGCTCATCAACAGTCGCGGGTATCTCACTCAGGCGCGTCATGCGCGCAATGCGCCGCATAAACAGCAGCGAGGCCAACACAATACCCACCGTGATTGCAATCACCATGTCAAATAATACGGTCAGGCTCATGCACAACAACATCACAATAATGTCATCTTTAGGCGCTCGGCGCAGGAGATCAACGACTTTATGTGCCTCACTCATGTTCCAGGCCACAATCAGTAGCAGAGACGCCATCGCAGCTAAAGGCAGATAAGACAACATCGGTGCCAGTACCAGTAACGCCAGTAAGACCAACAGTGCGTGGATGATGGCTGACACCGGTGAGGTTGCACCTGCGCGAACATTAGCCGCAGAACGAGCAATGGCGGCAGTCGCAGTGATCCCGCCAAAGAATGGTGCAATGATATTCCCCAGCCCCTGACCGACTAACTCACTGTTGGAGTGATGTTTTTGTCCTGTCATACCATCAAGTACGACGGCGCAGAGCAATGACTCAATTGCGCCCAGCATTGCCATAGAAAAGGCTGCGGGCAGTAATGCAGAGAAGGTTGCCCAGTTCAATACAAATGGCTGACTATTGGCAGCAGGTAAATTCCACGGCAAGACAAATTGCGGCAGGATGGGGGGGATACCGTGGCCTTGGGTGCCATCGGCCAGTAAATAGCCAAAGCGTGAGCCGATAGTCGCCACTTGATGATCAAATAGGGATAACACCGCCATGACGGCAGTACCCGCAACCAATGCCGGTAAGTGACCCGGTAACTTTAATTTTAACCGTGGCCAGAGTATTAATACCAGCAGGGTGACGGTTGCAATTAACGTATCACTGAGGTTGATAGTTGGCATTGCTTGAGCCAACGCGGCAACTTTACCAGCATAATTTTCCGGCACTTCTGTCAGGTGCAGGCCAAAGAAATCTTTCACCTGCATGGTGGCAATGGTGATACCAATACCTGAGGTAAAACCGAGGGTGACGGACAGCGGGATATATTCAATCAATCGGCCAAGTCGCCCTAGGCCCATAAATAATAAAAATATACCGGAGATCAGTGTAGCCAGAAGTAAACCCGCTAAACCAAACTGCTGTGATACCGGATAGAGAATAACCACAAAAGCGGCAGTGGGGCCGGATACGCTATAGCGGGAGCCGCCGGTGACCGCAATGACAATACCGGCAATAGCGGAGGTATATAAGCCGTATTGTGGTGGGACACCACTGGCAATAGCCAGTGCCATCGCCAGTGGGATAGCAATGATACCGACAGTGACACCGGCAATTATATCTTTGAGAAGTCTTTGAAGTGTATAGGTTTCTCGCCAGCAAGCGTCAATAAGCGCGCTGAACGGCCTAATGCCGTTAATTCCGTGCGTTTTCATCTAAGGTGCAAACCAAATAAAGAAAAGACAAAATAAATGGCGGGCCAGTAAGGGTCCGTCTCGAGTAGCAGAACACAACGATACGCCAATTAGGTGACTAAGATCTAGATGTATATCAATCTCAGTCGGAAAATCAGATAACTGTCGGTTTTATAAAGAGGGTTAAATGAACGGATTCATGGTGGACCAGTGCATTCCTCCCCTGAATAAATGAAAAGTGGATATTATCCTCACTAGCGCCTTCTTTTAGACCCAAGTATCGGAAATTGAACAATAAGCATCCAAGCCAGGGCTGCATCCTGTGTGCGAAATCGAAAGCGGGTGATTAGGCGACATCTTGTTACATAAATTGAAGGACTGGTCCCATAATGAAATTATTCAGGAATAAAACCTGTCTCACAGCTAAGATTTGAGTTAGAAACTATGACTATTAACCATGCTTAATATTTAGGATTTCCAATGAATATATTCGACGTAAAACGTTACTTAATGTTAGTTGGCAATAAGACAAACCAATGTCAGCCAAAATTCTCGCTGAGAATTCAAAGGATTAATGCTACGCCATGAGCGAATTAGAATCTCTATCGACACTATACCGAGATGCTTGTGTCACCTATGCGACGCTCTCAATCAGTTATTTTGCCTTAAGTAAGAACAGTGCTTTTTCTTACAATGGGGATGTCTGGAAACGTATTCTATTTGGTGTCGCATCGGGACTGGTTTCACTTTATCTGAATCAGGACCAGTGGGTGATTTCAGGTGCGTTTTTCTATAGTTTCGAGTTGATTCCGATTATTTTGGTCACTTTCTATGGTGGTTGGTTAAGTAGCTTGACAGCATTGCTGATTAATTTTGCTTTCACAGGCTGGTTTACCCTCGACAATATTCTTATAACAATAATATTTATTCCGCTCATACTGTCACGAGTCTGGGAGCGAAAAAGCAATCGTATTTTTTATACCGCAATCCTCGCTATTGCGATTTATCGTATGGTCGTTGCTATATTAGTTGCCCCGCATATTTTGACCTGGGCCCAGGTGATAGTATATCAACTGATTTCCGCGCTCTGTTTGGCTATTTGCTACCATGCACTGAATTTTAAAGAGCGTCATATCTCCGCCTATTTTTCGATGAAAAACCGGGCGAATATTGACAAATTAACTCAGCTAAATAACCGGGCAAGTATTGATTATCGATTAACGGCAATTCACAACAGTCGCCAGGCGTGTGGTTTAATGATTCTGGATCTGGACCATTTTAAGTCGGTGAATGACAGCTATGGTCATGACGGTGGTGATTTACTTCTAACAGAAGTGGGGAAGCTGTTGACGTCAATCATTCGTGATGAGGATTTTGTTGGCCGTTATGGCGGTGAAGAGTTTATTGTTATAACCCGCCGCCATGAACCACAAACGATTAAAGCGGTTGCCGAGCGAATTCTCCAACAAGTTGAGAATCTTGCGGTGGTTTTACCTGACGGACGTAAAATAAAGGCCACCATCTCGATTGGTGCGTCTCTTTATTTGCCTGGAATGTCGATGCTAAAAGCATTAAAAATGACGGATGAAGCACTTTATCAGGCGAAGAAACAAGGGCGCAATCAAGTAGTTTATAGCCGATTAATGCCATTTTCCCCATTGGGAGACCGCATAGATAAAGAGAGGCACCGCCGTAAGTTGTAGAAACACCTTGGTGGGAGTCACGAAAAAGGCTCTGACTTTCGTCAGAGCCTTTTGCTCGAATATGGCGGTGAGAGAGGGGTTCGAACCCTCGATACACTTACGCGTATACACACTTTCCAGGCGTGCTCCTTCAGCCACTCAGACACCTCACCGTTATGTTACCGCGCTAAGCACGGCAACGGGGCGGTACTATAGGGACCAGCAGGCAGATGGTCAAGCAGTATTTACCCGTTGCCATTCATCTGGTTATTCTGCATGCATATAGCGTAAATCACCGGCAAATTATAAGCAATTAACGCCAATTTTTCGCCTGCAGAGGTGAATCAACCATCACATAATCGGCACCGAGATCTTTAGCTAGTTGATAATCTTTTGCAGAGTTTATGCCAATCAGCAAAATTTTTGCATCTTCGCTCTGCTTGAAACAGTCCATTGCCTGTTGATTCCAAACCAATTGGGTCCGGGTTGTTCCTTTACCCAAGGTGAGTTTCTCCACGACCTTTACATCACGTCTTAATTCAAAGGCATAATGTCTATTCTGGCTGCTAATAAATGAATTGCCCTTGTTTTTGGCTATTATACATTCATCTGCCATCACCGCAGTAGCTAAAATTTTACGGGTTTTATTACGTGTCTCGAATTTACTTATATAATCAGGTAGCGCATTAAGATATTTTTTCTCAGTAGAATAGAAAACAATGCGGTCAGGTGAGAGAATATTTTCTCTCACTTCTGTTATGGCATTCGCTATTATTTTTGGATCTGCATCAGGAGACTTAATATCTATAGTGAATTTTGTTTGTGGGAATGATAATAAAACCTGATGTAGTGAGGGGATCTTTACTCCCCATCCGCGGAATTTATACTGATCGTCACTTTTAAAGTGATAGGCCGCATCTAATAACTGTAATTCTTGCCAAGAGTGGTCAGAAACCAGGCCGTTGCCGTCAGTCAATTCGCTCAAATCTTTGGGCCGATAGAGTACTAAAACACCATCTTTACTGAGTTGAACCGAGACCCAAATAATATCAGCGTTATTTGATAACGCTTTACTGATGGCATGTCGAGTGTTTTCTGGGTAATCGGCTGTTCCTGCACGATGAGCAACGATTAACGGCGAGGCTGATAGGGAGTTAACACACAGGGTCAATAGTAAAGAAATAAAATAAAATCGCTTATTTTTCATTTGATACCTCGATATGGGTTATTTCGGATTTATAATATTCCTTATCTTGTAACATGTAATATTGAACTGGAAATAAACCAATTAGTAATAGAGGCATTTAATAAAGTGATTATGTTTATGCCCGTCATACTTAAAGCTGCATGTGCGTTGGCTACGCTCAATAATCTGAATTACTTACAAATGTAAGCCCATCGGGATTAATGAGCCTCACCCTACGGGCTAGCATAAATGCTGTTCAAATCGATTCCCGACCGATTTGTATTTCGTTTGCCGCCTTCCTGCAACTCGAATTATTTAGGGTGTATCTGTCTGAAACGACATTTGGCAGGAAATAAAGCTATCTGAAGGCGAAAAAAAACGGCAATCGGGTTAACAGGTTCAGGTATGAAACCAGACATGTTATCGATTGCCGCTTCGTTTGTCGTAGAAACCGAGGTTCATCTACAGACTAAATATGGCGGTGAGGGAGGGGTTCGAACCCTCGATACGCTTACACGTATACACACTTTCCAGGCGTGCTCCTTCAGCCACTCAGACACCTCACCGTGTTACAGCTATCAACTACGCTAAACGCGGTCGACCGGCGTAATGTAGGCAAAAGTGTGCCCAGCGTCAACCCTCTTATATTGGCTTTGTTACTGTTTAGCTAAAGTTACAGCAGTTTGCTGATTTCATCGTCATTTCTTGCGGGTAACACTTGCATCTGACCGTTAATCGCGGAAATCTATCAGGTACTTTCGCAAGGAGCTGGCAAATAATGAATATTATTTTTTATCACCCGTTTTTTGAAGCAAAACAGTGGTTGTCAGGCATACAATCTCGTTTGCCCACGGCGAAAATCAGGCAGTGGCGACGTGGTGATACACAACCGGCGGATTATGCTCTCGTCTGGCAGCCACCACAGGAAATGCTCGCCAGACGTGTTGAACTGAAAGGCATTTTTGCTTTAGGGGCGGGGGTCGATGCTATTTTGGATCAAGAGCGCCGCTCTCCGGGCACATTGCCAACCGGAGTGCCGTTGGTACGATTGGAAGACTCTGGTATGTCATTGCAAATGCAGGAGTATGTGGTAGCCAGTGTATTGCGATATTTCCGCCGAATGGATGAGTATCAACTGCAACAACAGCAGAAAGTGTGGCAACCGCTGGAGCCGCATCAGCATGATAAATTTACCATAGGCATTCTTGGGGCGGGGGTATTAGGTAAAAGCGTGGCCCACAAATTGGCTGAGTTTGGTTTTACCGTGCGTTGTTGGAGCCGTACACCAAAACAGATTGAGGGTATAACCAGTTTTGCCGGCAAAGAGAAACTATCGACTTTCCTGCAAGGGACACAATTATTGATTAATTTGCTGCCCAATACGCCCGAAACTGTCGGTATCTTGAACCAATCGCTGTTTTCACAATTGAATGCTAACGCTTATGTGATCAATATTGCGCGTGGTGCACATTTATTGGAGCGTGATCTATTAACTGCAATGAGTGTTGGGAGCGTCGCAGCGGCGACATTGGATGTATTTGCTGAGGAACCCTTACCGTCAATGCATCCTTTCTGGAGTCACCCACGCATCACTATTACACCGCATATTGCAGCGATAACCCTGCCGGAGATAGCGATGGATCAGGTAGTTGCCAATATTCAAGCCATCGAAGCGGGGAGAGTGCCAGCGGGCCTGGTCGATGTGGTACGAGGTTACTGATTTACATACTGACTCGGTTCGATGAGATATAGCGATAGCCCTGCAAGTAAGGGCTTTTAGCGCTGTTGATGAGAAGAATTCCTGCTATCATTAGCAGTCTATGCTTTACCTGCAAAAAAGCCATCCTGCCTTAAAAGACTTTGTGGAGTAGTCATGTATCCTGTTGATTTACATATGCATACCATCGCCAGCACCCATGCTTACAGCACCCTGCACGATTACATTGCCGAAGCTAAGTTAAAAAATATTAAGCTGTTTGCCATTACTGACCATGGCCCGGATATGGCTGATGCCCCGCATTACTGGCACTTTATGAACATGCGTGTCTGGCCACGGTTGGTAGATGGTGTGGGTATTTTGCGCGGTATTGAGGCCAATATTAAGAATTTGGACGGTGATATCGATTGTACCGGCCCGATGCTTGATGCCATCGACCTGCTAATTGCCGGCTTCCATGAACCTGTATTCCCGCCTCAAGACAAAGCCGCCAATACTCAGGCAATGATTGCGGCCATGGCACAGGGGAATGTGCACATCATCAGCCATCCCGGTAACCCTAAATATCCTGTTGATATTCCAGCTATTGCTGATGCAGCGGCAAAATACAATGTGGCGTTGGAGTTGAATAACTCGTCCTTTACGCATTCACGCAAGGGCAGCGAAGCGAACTGCCGGGCGATTGCCGAAGCGGTCCGTGATGCCGGTGGCTGGTTGGCATTAGGTTCTGACTCCCATATTGCCTATTCATTGGGGATTTTCGAACATTGTGAGCGGATTATTGCTGAGGTGAATTTCCCACCAGACCGTATTTTGAATGTTAGCCCGCGCCGGTTACTGAATTACCTTGAGCAACGTGGCCGCCCGGCAATCCCTGAGTTGGCTGATTTATAATATAAAGTATGTGACATTGTCACTTGTGGTTTAAATATTTATAAGAAACAGGAAGATGTAAATGAATGATTTCTCTCTGGTGTGCCGGGTTCTTGGGTCACTATTTTATCGTCAACCACAAGATCCGCTACTGGCCCCCCTTTTTGCGCTGATAAGTCAGGGTAAATTAGAGCAGCACTGGCCACTGGAACAAGGTGAGCTGCTGACGCGTTTGCAACAAGAGTATCAGCCACAGGCGGTGGCCGCTGATTATAACGCGTTGTTCGTCGGCGACGATGGTAGCGTGTCACCTTATGGCAGCGATTATGACGATGCTTGCCCAGAAGCTGAGGTCAGAGCGTTTTTGCAACAACGAGGGATGCCGCTGGGCGATGGGCCAACTGATCATTTTGGCGGGTTATTATTGGCTGCCTCTTGGCTGGAAGACCAGGCCGCAGAGGATGAGATTGCGGCTCAAACCGCACTGTTTAACGACTATTTACTGCCCTGGTGTGGTCGCTTTCTCGGCAAAGTAGAGGCCCACGCTAACACCGGCTTTTATCGGACGTTGGCTCAGTTGAGCCGCGAAGCGTTACAGGCAATGTGGGATGAGTTGTCTGAAGATACTCTGCCGACTTAAGTAACCCTGGTTGGATTAATGAGCCTCATTCTTTGAGGCTCACACTGCGAGCTAGCATAAATACTGTTCAAACCGGTTCCCGACCGATTTGTCATTCGTTTACTGCAACGCCAATGACATTTGGTATCAGTGACGATGCAGCAGACGATAGCCTGTAAACCTCGCAGTGCAGCTAGTCAGTCAGTGGGATGACTAACTGGCCTGGTTTCACTTCTAAACCTTTTGCCAGCTTTTTCGCCATCCCTTCAGCTTTACTCTTTTCACTGTCCAACACATAGACCGGTTGCTGATCAAAGTAGGATTTCAACGACTGATTCAGATAAGGGGTCAGTGCTTTCATCACTGAATCCATTTTTTCCGGCTTAACGGTATAATCAGTCAATTCCATATCTTTTAGGAAGATAGCGCCTTTCTCACGATCGAATATCGGTTGCGCTTTTAGTGTCAGCGTCATATCCGCACTTTGTGGGCCAAGGATCGAGGTAATGTCTACTTTGGCATTACCGGTTAAGGTCACTTTACCAGGCTCAGTACGGCCAATCTGGCTCTGCAATTGCGTCAAGATAATGTGGGCGTCAACCAGACCGGGTATGCCAATCTGCTTTTCATAGTTATTGTGTTTTTGCAGATATTCATTGATTTCCTGTTCGCTCAATGTGTATTGAGTTAATTGGTTACAGCCGACCAGTGTCGTGGTCACAATCAGCGCAGCAGCGCCCCACATTAATGTCTTCATCAAAACCTCATAGCAATATTTACTAAACAAACCAGATGGCGCATCACATCAAACCAGACAAACAGGCCAATAGTAACCGGTTAATCCACTGTTTTGTATTATTAACCCTATTTGTTCAACCAGGGTTCAGGATTGCGGACAATAATGCGGCGGTGGGGGGCATCTGCCAATCGGATAACCCCGAATCAACGTTGGTTTGAAAAGAGAATAAAAAGATGCCAGAGAGGCTTGGCGACTCTGGCGCTAGTGCTAACGACAGAATAGTGCTAGCTGCCGCTTAGCATGGCAGACTCGATACGGCGCTGATTAAACTGCCAGTAAAGCCCGGCCAGCGTAATTACCCCAATAACGCCCAGCAGGAACCAGGGTAACTCCGGCATTTCCAGCGTTCGGCCAGTATCGTACATCCAGCCGCCACCGGTATAGCCTAATGCGCCGCCCAACGCTAGCCCCAGACGGCTAAAGCCCATATAGCTGCCACGTGCGCGCGAGTCGGCCAGCGAAGCCCCCAGGGTTTCACGTGCGGGTTCAGCGATAATTGAACCTGTATAGAAGAAGCAAATGAACATAAACAGTGTTTGCAGGTGGGAAATCAAGCCGATCGGAAACAGGCTTAATGTCATGATTAATAGCCCAAACATGAGGCGCTGTTCGAGGCGAAAACGTTTCTCGCTCCAGCGAGCAAGTGGGTAAAGCAATGTCAAAGAAAGCGCGGCCTCAATGGCGTACATCCATTTAACGGCAGCAGGAGACCCCGCAATCTCATTTACCACGATCGGCAGCATGAGCATCACCTGTACCGACAGCATGTAATAGCCTGTTAGCGTCAGGACATAAGTTACAAAGCGGCGATCACGTAGCACCCGCATTAAACCTTCTTTCATTGGCGCACGCACGGTGGAAATGCGATACGCGGGCAGCAACCAAAGGTTCCAGCCTGCAGCCAAAATGAAGATTACCGCGCCAGTCCAACAGACAAAATGGAAGTCGTATTGCAGCAACCAACTGCCGATTAATGCGCCGATCACCGCACCTGCACTGTCTTGCATCATCAGCAGGGAGTAAAAACGGCCACGTTCATGGGGGCGGGTTAATTTGATAACCAAAGCGGTACGCGGCGGATCAAATAGGGTGCCACCTAAGCCAGATAGCGCACAAGCCAGCAGGAGTATCCAAGGTTCATCGGCCATTGCCATAAATGCAAAGCCCGCAGCCCGCATCAGCATACCGGTAACAATCATTGGCTTGGCACCGAAACGGTCGGCAATGGCACCACCAAAGATGCCTAACCCTTGTTGGACAAGTTGCCTTAGTCCCAAGGCCAGGCCAACGAGCACCGCAGCCCAACCCAGTTGATCGACAAATCGGATAGAGATGAGTGGGAAGACAACGAAAAAACCCAACACAACTAATAAGTTATCAAGCAATAAAAAATACTTACCCAAGCTCCGAGCTTGCGATACCAAGGCCATGCTTCACCGTCAGAAATTAAATATGGAGGGAATAAAAACACGCTTATAGTTTGTACCCAAATTGATAGAAACGATAGGGGGTAGATTGATAATATTTTTTTATCGTCAATACGTTACCTCATCGATTATTCATAATAAAATGCTTATTCACCGCTTTAACCAGGTGATTTCATTGTGTCCTCGTGTGCAAAGTTTGCAAGGGCGGTTTTACGCAGGGTATGGGCAACAGGTATATTGAAGTAAAAGATTGTCGCTAAATTAAGTACAGAGTGCAGCCCAAGGGGAGCAGATGTTCGGCTATCATTCAGCAACACCTAAAATACGCCTGACGACGGACCGCATGTCATTGCGGTTGGTTCATGAACGTGATGCCTACCGCATGGCGGAGTATTATGCTGAAAATCAGGTATTTCTCAAACCATGGGAACCCGTGCGCGATCAAAGTCATTGCATGCCCTCCGGTTGGCAGGCGCGGCTGGGTATGATCATGGAGCTACAAAAGCAGGGGAGCGCCTACTACTTTATTCTGCTGGACCCAGAAGAGAAAGAAGTGCGCGGAGTGGCTAACTTTAGCAATGTACTGCGAGGTTCGTTCCATGCCTGTTTTCTGGGTTATTCATTAGGTGAGCGCTGGCAGGGGCAGGGTTTAATGTTTGAAGCGTTGCAGCCGCTGATTCGTTATATGCAGCGGCAGGAACGGATGCACCGTATCATGGCTAATTATATGCCGCACAATCATCGCAGTGGCAACTTACTGACACGCCTTGGATTTGAGCGTGAAGGTTACGCCAAGGATTATTTACTGATTGATGGTCAGTGGCGCGACCATGTGCTGACTGCTTTGACTAATAAAGAATGGACGCCAACTCGCTGAGGTCAGGATGAAACACAGTTTAAATGCACAGGAAGCCAGAGTTATTGGCTGTTTGCTAGAAAAACAAGTGACAACACCGGAGCAATATCCGATGTCGCTCAATGGCGTGACCGTCGCTTGTAACCAAAAAACCAACCGCGAACCGGTGATGGAGCTATCCGATTCGGAAGTCCAGCAGACACTGGATTTCTTGCTGAAAAAACACCTTATTCGCACCCAGAGCGGTAACCGAGTAATGAAGTACGAGCACCGTTTTTGCAACTCGGAATTTGGCAACCTAAAGTTCTCCCCTGCTGAGTTGGCGGTGATTACCACACTATTATTGCGTGGTGCACAAACACCGGGAGAGTTGCGTACTCGCACTAACCGGATGTATGAGTTTGCCGATGTTACTGAAACAGAAGAGGTATTGAACCAACTGGCCATCCGCGAAGATGGGCCATTTGTGGTGCGTTTAGCCCGTGAGCCGGGTAAACGTGAAAGCCGCTTTATGCATCTTTTTAGTGGTGATGTGGCCCCGGCCTCGGCAATAGCAGAGAGTGCTGAAGGGGAAAGCAGCGCCCTTGAGGAGAGAGTTGCCCAACTTGAACGGCAAGTGGCCGCACTGACACGTCGGTTGGATGAAGTATTGATTCAGTTGGATGATTAATAAGGATCCTATGAAAAAGCTACGTATTGGTATTGTCGGTTTGGGCGGTATTGCACAAAAGGCCTATTTACCTATTTTGACTCAAGCACGGGACTGGCAACTGGTTGGTGCGTTCTCCCCCAATCAAATCAAAGCACAACCTGTGTGTGACAGCTATCGGATGCGCTATTTTTCTCGATTAGATACGTTAGCTGCTGAATGCGATGCTATTTTTGTTCACAGCAGTACTGCCAGCCATTTTAAGGTGGTCAGTGAACTGTTGCAGGCCGGGATTCATGTTTATGTCGATAAGCCGCTGGCCGAAACACTCGAGCAATCCGAACAATTGATAGCACTGGCCGCGAAACGGCACTTGGCACTGATGGTCGGGTTTAACCGACGTTTTGCTCCGCTATACCAACAACTGAAACAACAAGTCATCCACCCGGCATCGCTGCGGATGGAGAAACATCGCCAGAACAGTGTGGGGCCGAATGATCTGCGCTTTACCTTGCTTGATGATTATCTGCATGTGGTGGATACCGCTCTGTGGCTTGGTGGCGAAGCGGCAAAGCTCCTGAGTGGAACGCTTCAGACAAATGCGTTGGGACAGATGCTGTATGCAGAACACCATTTTCAAGCGGGCAATGGTCTGATAACTACCAGTATGCACCGCCACGCAGGGACCCAGCGGGAAAGCGTGCAAGCCGTCAGTACGGCTGCCTGTTATCAGGTTAGTAATATGAGCCACTGGCAGCAGGAGTCGGATGGGCAGGTGATAAGTTTGCCGGTAGCCAGTTGGCAAACCACCTTAGACCTGCGAGGCTTTACCGGTGCAGTGCATCATTTTATTGATGCAGTCAGCAACCAAACGGCACCACAAGTTTCGGGCGACGAAGCTATTTATGCGCAGCGAATGATAGAGCAAATTTTACAGCAGGATACTGTTCAATAAGTCAATAATTCAGATCAAAATGGCGCAAAAAGCGGGCTAAGTCAGTAATTTGTTACACCTTGCGATGGATATTCATCGCCGGATACGTAGACTGGCGGCGGTGTTCACACCGTTTCAGGGGCACTTTAATTTCGGTACCTCAACCATTGGGTAGAAGCGACGCCTGCTAATTGCAGGCGTTGATATTTACGGCGAATTAAAAACAGATCGGAAAACAGATCAGAACCCCATATCAGACAACTTATGAATCTACTGAAATCACTGGCAGCCGTCAGTTCCATGACCATGTTTTCCCGCGTATTAGGCTTTGCCCGTGATGCGATAGTGGCGCGGGTTTTTGGTGCCGGGATGGCAACGGATGCCTTCTTTGTGGCATTTAAATTGCCTAATCTATTGCGGCGGATATTCGCGGAAGGGGCATTCTCACAGGCTTTTGTCCCCATACTGGCCGAATATAAAAGTCAACAGGGCGAGGAGGCAACCCGCACTTTCATTGCTTACGTCTCTGGTCTGTTAACGCTGATACTGGCGGTAGTGACCGTATTGGGGATGTTGGCCGCGCCTTGGGTGATTTTTATTACGGCTCCCGGCTTTACTGATACACCTGATAAGTTTGCGTTAACCTCCGCGCTGCTGCGAGTGACTTTCCCTTATATTCTGCTAATTTCGCTGGCCTCCTTAGTGGGGGCGATCCTTAATACCTGGAATCGTTTTTCTATTCCTGCTTTTGCGCCCACTTTCCTTAATATCAGCATGATAGGTTTTGCGCTGTTTGCCGCACCCTATTTCAATCCACCAGTCATGGCGCTGGCCTGGGCGGTGGTGGTCGGCGGGGTACTGCAATTAGGCTATCAGCTCCCTCATCTGAAGAAGATTGGTATGTTGGTGCTGCCACGGTTATCACTGCGTGATGCAGGGGTCTGGCGGGTTATGCGCCAAATGGGGCCGGCGATCCTCGGCGTATCAGTTAGCCAAATCTCTTTGATTATTAACACCATTTTTGCTTCATTCTTGGTGTCAGGTTCCGTTTCCTGGATGTATTACGCTGACCGTTTGATGGAGTTTCCGTCGGGGGTGCTGGGTGTGGCGCTTGGCACGATTTTATTGCCCTCACTGGCAAAAAGTTTCTCCAGTGGCAATCATGATGAATATTCCCGACTAATGGATTGGGGACTAAGGTTATGTTTCCTATTGGCGTTGCCCAGTGCCGTTGCATTAGGGATTTTAGCTAAACCGTTGGTGGTGTCATTATTCCAATACGGTAAATTTAGTGCTTTTGATGCGGCAATGACGCAACGTGCGTTAGTGGCCTATTCCATTGGTTTAATGGGGCTGATTGTAGTGAAAGTGTTGGCACCCGGTTTTTACTCGCGTCAGAATATTAAAACGCCGGTAAAAATTGCCATTATCACACTGATATTGACCCAGGTAATGAACCTGATATTCATCGGGCCACTCAAGCATGCTGGGTTATCACTCTCTATTGGGTTGGGGGCCTGCCTTAATGCCAGCTTGTTATATTGGCAGCTCCGTAAACAGAATATATTCCAGCCACAACCGGGTTGGGCCGTATTTCTAACCAAGCTGGTTATCGGTGTTGTGGTGATGTCGGCCGTGTTGCTGGGGCTGCTCTGGGTGATGCCTGCGTGGGATGTGGGGGGGATGGCCTATCGCTTGTTACGGTTGTCTGCTGTCGTTGCCGCCGGGGTGATTGCCTACTTTGCCGCGCTGGCATTACTCGGATTTAAAGTTCGGGATTTTGCCCGGAGAACGTCCTGAGTCAATCAATCAAGATATAATTAT
>NZ_JAZGQA010000319.1:0-2441 GCF_048593855.1 Yersinia sp. 2542 StPb PI | reverse complement strand
GACGACTGAGCCACAATCATCAAAAAGCAACTGTCACGGCAAGTTATAATTTACACCAACAACATAAACAATTAGTAAATATCACTCATTTTTATTGAGCTCCTCGTCACCCCCCAAAAAAATAAACAAAAAAATCACCGAAGCGAGCCTTAAAAAATGTCGTGAATTGATCGCTTAGCGTTGCATAAAACTAGTGACTAAAATTAAATCTATTACACTATAAAAGCACTCGGTGTAGCCCTGACTGTAGCAGTGTCAATTAGCTAAACGGGACAGAGCTCGCAAGCACTCTTATCCGAAAGTTATAACCCTTTCGATGTTAAACGTGCCACGTGCTCGACAAATAGTTGAACAGGGTTGGTACTGCTGGTAACAATCCCCGCAGTTTGATTGATAGCATCCAGGTGATCCATTGAATAATCAGAGCGAATAACTTTGCCGAGATGCATACTATAGCGCCCAACCAACCCATCATTCTGTAAACGTTCTTTTGTGAACAGAAATGAGAGGGCAACCATTGAAATATGCAGCGGATCAAAATTATTGAGCCCCTGCTCAATCGGGTTGTAATTAATCACCCCACCCCAAGAATAATAATAAACGCCGTTCTCATATTCTTTACCTTCTCCTCCCCAATTGCTTGGCAAACCCTGCGGATATTTGGCATTGAATTTAGCGACGCCTTCGCTGGTGAGCGAGTTAAGCGCTGCGACACTGTCTTGTGGCAGGGAGGGACGACCAGTCATAATGGAAAGGAATGAGCCAAAAGCGTTCATCACTGCGCCCGCAATATCTTCTGGAAGGGAGCCTGGTTTCATCGCCAAACGGACCAGATCGGCAATTTCTGAGCCAAAGTTTGCCCCATTAACGGAGGTAACAGACGCAACCAGTTCGGGATGAATGGCGGCGACGTAGCGACAGGCCAAAGGGCCTTGGCTGTGGCCAATCAGGTTGACCTTGTGGGATCCGGTTAACTGGGTGACTTGTTTTACAAAACTGAGCAATTGTTCACCACGAGCTTCATTACTGTTTTCTGCCGATATAGAGGCAGTGAATACAGTAGCTCCGGCTTTTTCCAGTGCTTGCTGAATACCGAAAAAATAAGGATAGATTCCAGCAATCTTATCGAAACCACTGAAACCGTGAACGAGAATAATGGGATATTTTAATGAATTAGACATGATGAATACCTTTCAGGATTATTTGTCCATGTGGTCGAAATAAATAGTAAATTAAGGTGATGATTCCAATCCGTCATTACTGTTGTGTGGCGAGTAATACAAAGAATGCCTAATGGTGACGCTGTTGATCATTAATAAAACATGCGCTTTTCAATGAAGGTATCCGCCCATTCCACAAACAAAAAAGCCCTGACTTATGTCGGGGCTTATCATTTTTGAAGTCGGTTACGGTTCCGGCGTCAACATCTAACGATGTGCTGACTACATACCTTTAAATGTACTTCTGTGGTGGCGAGGAATTCGCCGACGTCGTTTCACTGGTGTTCCACTGGTATCCCCACATATCGGCGCCGGCTTTCACCACATTCGGCTGGATACTGTTTCACAACGATTGGATTAACCAATCCAGTACCCATGCGAATGTAGAAATGAAAAAAGACCAAAATTAAATAGCACCATAATTATTGCACCAATAACTAGTATACAGCTCATCAATGACCAATGTATTTATTTTGACACTCATTAAATATTTCAAGTATATGGACGTGAGCATATAAAAGCTCACCTGCAAATTTGGAGAAATCATTATGTGTAAAATTATAAAGTATGGAGCGGTAGCCTTGTTGTTTACAATAGCAACCCCTACGTTTGCTTGTGTCTCTATGGGTGTTAGTCACACGTGTAATAAAGATTGTAATTCTTGGTCAGAGCCCTGGTACGCACTTTGTATATATGGTGGAGAACAACATCGATAGCTAATACAAAGCCCCTGAGCAATTAACTCAAGGGCTGGAAAGTTGCCTGTCTTTCCCGACTGTCACTTCACATCAGTAAGGTACACTTAGCTTCTTTTGGAAAGTCGATAGTGTGTATCGTTGATTTACCCAGCGCTCATGCGAATGAGCCCTCCAGTAATTACAGCTCCCACCAATAATTCAACGGCATTGCTGAGAGATACTATCCGTCCCGCGAGGGCATATCTCTGAAGAACTTGGGTACGGCATTGGTATCCAACTCCAAGAACAAGCAGACAATGCTAAACACAAAACAACAGCAATTAACATTCTCATAAATCACATCCCTATCGTTTGTTAAGGGAATATATCAAAATATTAATAACCCATTTTTAAACGAATAGTGATTTACTTAAAATAAAAAGCCTCGGCGATTAACCGAGGCTTTGAATTTGGTGCTGTGATAGCTGACCCTGTAACCGTACCAATGATAATGCAATCCTTGCACCAAGGTAACTATCACAGC
>NZ_JAZGQA010000318.1:0-2442 GCF_048593855.1 Yersinia sp. 2542 StPb PI | reverse complement strand
AATAAAGGTAAGACCAATAATTCTGCATCATCTTTTATTGGGAAACTAACTCAAGAAAATTTACATAAAAAGTTGTGCCCTATTTATTTGGCATTGGTTGCAGTATTGCCCAGTTTGTCTTATGCAAACTTAGTTCCCGATACAAGTTCAAATGCGCCAACGATTTCAGAGTCAGCCAATGGAACACCGACAGTAAATATTATTAATCCAAACGGTAATGGGATTTCTCACAATAAGTTTGATGACTTTAATGTTGGCCCAGATGGTTTGATTTTTAATAACAGCATGCAGGATGGTGTTAGTAGTATCGGTGGTTATATAATTAAAAACGGTCAGCTACAACAAGAAGCTAGCGCTATCATTAGTGAAGTTACGGGTGCTAAGGGATCGTATTTGAATGGCACAATGGAAGTGTTTGGGAAAAAAGCTGACCTTATCATTGCAAATGAAAATGGCATTTCTGTGAATGGCGTATCAACCATTAATGCGAATAACTTAACTCTCAGTACAGGTCGAGTGGAATATGGTGAGAATGGTAATATTCAATTAAATGTTAATAAGGGTATGATTGCAGTAGAAGGACAGGGCCTATCTACTGAAGGATTAACCCACTTTGATATGATCAGCCGTACGGTAAAACTCGATGGTGAAGTCTCTGGGAGTGCCGACATTAAAGTTGTTGCGGGGCTAAATACTTACGACACACAAACGCGACAGCACCAGATTCGTAACTTATCGGCTGCAGATACCCCTAAAGTTGCTATTGATGGCAGTTCATTGGGTTCCATGTATGGGGGAAGAATACAGCTAATCAGTACCGAAAGCGGTGTTGGGGTTAGACATAAAGGTAGCTTAGTCGGTAATCAGACTGTTGAGATATCGGCCGATGGTGATTTAGCACTGACAGCAATTAGCAGCAAGTCAGGTGATGTTAATTTATCCGGCAACAATATCGATATTTCAGTTAATGAAGATACAGGCTTTGGTGGTGTTATTAGTAATGGCGATCTAATTATTAGAGCTTTATCTCAAGCTAAACTCAGTGCTGATGCAGTATCAAAAAATGGCAATATTAGAATTACTGCTGATTCATTGTTGCAAAATGCAGCACGTATTTTTGCAATGAGCGGTGATAGTGACAAAATAGATGTAACATCCATTTTCATTGATGTTAAGGGTGAATATAAAATAACAGGGACACTTTTCGCTCTTGATGCTTCAGGTAAAAAAATAGAGAATGCAATTATATCCCTTGTGGATGGTAATTATATTGTATCGATTAACGGCGAAACTATTGACTCCGCAACTATAAGTTCTGATGCTGCTATTAGCAGTCAGTCAGGAAATGTTATAGTTAATGCTAATTCATTTTTAAATCAAGGTGCGGGAGTTAATAGCCAGAAGGGGACGTTAAGCTTCACTATTAACGAACTATTTGACAATGATGGTGTTGTCAATGCGAGTGGTCCGCTGAGCATTGTCGCTAATGATTTACATAATAAAGGTGTTTTATATACTGAGCAAGACGCAAATCTTATTCTCGGATCTTTAATTAATAAAGGATTACTGCAAGCTGATAAAAACAATACCATTAAGTCAAATAGTATTAATAATAGTGGGAGAATTGTCTCAGCTGCCTCAATGTTAGATGTTTCCATTGTCAATGGAAGTGCCATTAATAGTGGTGTATTGTCCGGTAAAAATGTTGCTATTCGCCAGGTTAGTGATGGCGGTTTATTGGAAAATACCGGGGTAATTAACTCAGAAGAATCTATTGATATAACAACAGAAAGTGTTTTCAATAGTGGCAATATCACAGCAGCTAAAGATTTATCACTAAATATCAGTAAGGAAGTTAATAATCAAAATGGAGGTAGTATACTCTCAGGTGCTAATCTAAAAATAAATAACAGTGGGGTGCATGCAGTTAATATAAATAATAATAACAGTTTAATTCAAGGTGGTGCTATTGAAATTAGTAACGCTAGCACTATTACAAATAGTAATAATGCAAAACTAATTTCAGAAAGCTCACTTAAGCTTGATGACATTAAAGAGTTAAATAACAAAGGTAATTCGTCACTCATTCAAGCGAACGATATTATATTAACGAATATTGATAGCATTAAAAATACTGATGAAGCAAAAATACTCGCGGCTGACCAGTTGTCAATTAGCCATTCGTCAGAATTAATTAATCAGAACTCATCTATACTCGCCTCTGGTGATATTAATTTGAGTAATATAGAAACGATAAAGAATGTAGATGGATTTATTAATGCAGATGGAACTGTAAGCATAAATAATAGTACTAATCTATTTAATACAGGAACTGGGACCACCCAATATTCTGGTTCAGGGATAATCGCGAATAATATTGATATTCATTCTGTTGCCAATGTGGAAAATTCCGGTGGGAGTTATATTTCAGCATTGGGAGAA
>NZ_JAZGQA010000317.1:0-2562 GCF_048593855.1 Yersinia sp. 2542 StPb PI | reverse complement strand
CTATTTATTCTCCTTAGTATTATTCGGTCTTGTGATTTGTTAATTAAATGTATTGTTGACAGTCCATTTAATTCGGTTGGGTCACTATAACCGTGCTTAATCATATTATAGGGAGAAAAATGATGAGGAAGTTATTAAGCGCGGGTTTGTTACTGCTATTGGCGGGTTGTAGTAGCCCTCACAGTGACCGGCCGCATAAACTGATCGACCGTGATGATTATAAAATCGATACTAATCATCCATCAGTGGCTCAAAATGAACGGGTGCGTTTCTTAGTGCTTCATTATACTGCAACAGATGATGCTGAATCACTGCGAATACTGACTCAGGGCAATGTTAGTGCCCATTATTTGGTAAAAACACATCCCCAAAATGTTGAGGGCAAACCGGTTGTTTTGCAATTGGTGCCTGAAAGTCAAAGAGCCTGGCATGCCGGGGTGAGTTACTGGGAAGGGCGCACCAGTCTCAATGATACCTCTATCGGTATCGAAATCGTCAATAAGGGCTTCACTGAGAGGATGTTGGGTAGAAGGTGGTACCCTTACAATGAGTCTCAGATTGAATTGATTGAGCGCCTTACCAGAGATATTGTCGAGCGTTATAATATTGCTCCGATGAATGTCGTGGCTCACAGCGATATTGCCCCACAGCGAAAATCTGATCCCGGCCCGCTATTCCCATGGCAGCGTTTGGCGCAGCAAGGCATAGGCGCCTGGCCAGATGACGCAACAGTCGCTAAGTATATTGATGGTCGAAATAAGTATGATATCGGCTCCGTTACTGTTATTCAGCAGGCACTGGCCCGTTATGGTTATCAAATCCCACAAAGCGGCGTACTGGATAATGAAACCATTCAGGTTATTAAGGCTTTTCAGATGCATTTCAGGGCGCAGAATATTCGCGGCGTACCAGATATAGAAACTGAAGCCATTGCCCTGGCGTTGGTCGAGAAATATTACCCATAGGGTAGTTGACGTCGCCAATTAATTAGCGGCAATAAGCGCTTTAAAAGCAGAAAGCCAGTCATTTTACTGACTGGCTTTCTGAGCCATCACAATAGAGTGACTAATGAGCGTTGGTTACTGATGGGCTAAATCGCCATCATCATCGCTGTTGAGAATCTCTTTATCGGTCTGTTTCATCAATTGGCTGGTAATGGTACCGGCGGTCATTGAACCGCTGACGTTCAGCGCGGTCCGGCCCATATCAATCAATGGCTCAACCGAGATCAATAAAGCAACCAATGTAACTGGCAAGCCCAATGCCGGCAAAACAATCAGCGCGGCGAAGGTTGCACCACCGCCCACACCGGCAACACCGGCAGAACTGATGGTTACAATCCCTACCAGTGTAGCAATCCATACTGGGTCCAGAGGGTTGATTCCCACCGTTGGTGCGACCATTACGGCCAGCATCGCCGGATAGAGGCCAGCACAGCCATTTTGCCCAATGGTGGCACCAAAGGAAGCAGAGAAGCTGGCGATGGACTCCGGGATACCCAGGCGGCGGGTTTGAGCTTCCACATTCAGCGGAATACTGGCGGCGCTGGAGCGGCTGGTAAAGGCGAAGGTCAGCACCGGCCAGACTTTGCGGAAGAACTTCAACGGATTGATGCCAGTGAATGACAGCAACACGGCGTGGACCACAAACATAATCGCCAGACCAAGGTAGGAGGCAACGACAAAGCTCCCCAGCTTGATAATATCTTGAATATTAGAGCCAGCGACAACCTTGGTCATTAGTGCCAATACGCCGTAGGGGGTCAGTTTCATCACCAGACGTACCAGTTTCATCACCCAAGCTTGCAGCGTATCAATAGCAACTAATACGCGTTGGCCTTTCTCGACATCATCTTTCAGCAATTGCAGTGAGGCAATACCGAGGAACGTCGCGAAAATCACCACGCTGATAATTGAGGTCGGACTGGCCCCGGTCAAATCGGCAAACGGGTTTTTCGGAATAAACGACAGGATCAACTGCGGCACTGTCAAGTCCGTCACTTTGCTTAAGTAGTTGCTTTCAATGGCACTTAAACGTGCTGTCTCTTGCGTACCTTGTACCAAGCCTTCAGCGGTTAAGCCAAACAGATTGGTAACCAGCACGCCAACCAGAGCAGCAATTAAGGTGGTGAAAAGCAATGTACCGATTGTCAGTACGCTAATTTTACCTAGCGAAGAGGCATTATGCAGTTTAGCGACAGCACTCAAGATTGAGGCGAATACCAGCGGCATAACAATCATCTGCAATAATTGCACATAACCATTTCCGACAATATTAAACCAGGTGATGGACTCTTTCAGTACCGGGTTATCAGCACCGTATACCCATTGCAAGCCCAGACCAAACAGCACACCCAGTGCCAAGCCAACCAAAACTTTCTTGGCCAGACTCCATTGTTTATGCCGGGTTTGTGCCAATAGTAATAGCAGTGCTACAAATACCAGCACGTTAATCACAAGCGGAAGGTTCATCCCCATATCTCCAAATTATTATTTTAAATACTGGCACATATTCTATTACTATTTTTATCTAGAACAGAGCCAGGCACCGTCATGGTGCAAT
>NZ_JAZGQA010000316.1:0-2690 GCF_048593855.1 Yersinia sp. 2542 StPb PI | reverse complement strand
GCTAAGTATTTAAGCTGTGTTGTAACAACAAAATTTTCAGTTAAGATTACATGAAATACTGTATATAACAACAGCAATTTTAAAATAACAGAAGAGATCGCTAAGAATTTTTTCGCCTGAATCCATAGCCGTCCTAACCTCAGCGGGCTGATTTAGGTTGATTCAGAATGCTGGCTACTACTTTTAATCACACCATACCGCTCTTCTGCCGCAACAGTTTTATTCTCGCAATCGTAAAATGGGTGTACTTCTATTTCCAACGCAGTAAAAGCAAATGCGTCAAACCATTGAGTATAGCCGTTCACGACAAATTGCCCGCTGCGCTGCTGATATTGAACGCGGTTTTCCAGATAAATCTGGCGTAGCCCGTACCAAGGTAAGGCTGGTAAATCATGATGCACCAGGTGGTAATTGAGGTTTAGAAATAGCAGACGCCATGGCCATGCAGCTTCATTCAGGGCTGAGCGCGCCGAACTCTCTGGCGCTGCACGATGTTCAAAAAAAGATCTTACTTTAGTCAGACTAAGTGCCGGATAGCTAATCGCCAGTAGGTAGAAAACGGCAGAAATACCATAGCCTGCCATCCAGTGAAGTAACCCGTAAAGTAGCCCTAAATGAATCAGCCACATGAATATGGCCGAGCGATCGCCGGAAATAAAAGCCCGGGCTGCGCTGCGAAGGGTATTAATGATGTCCAGTGATGGCCCGATGGCTAGCCGCCCCACAAAGGTGTTACTCGCACGTATAATACATTTGAGTAATATGTGGAAGTATTGCCATTGTGTTGCCGTGTAGTAATAGCACTCTGGATCTTTTTCTGGGTGCGTCAAATCCTCATCGCGGTGATGTTGAATATGAGAATCACGATAAAGGCCATAGGGGTACCATACCGCCAGTGGCAAAGTTCCAAATAGCTGATTTACCCACCGCCAACGGGTTGGATGGCCGTGAATCAACTCATGTTGCAAAGACATATACCACGCACTCAACAAGATCAGCAGAACACTTCCCATCACTGGCCCTAATTGCTGCCAATGAATAACACCAACAAACCACCCAGTGTAAATGGCACCGATCAATATCCAAGTGGGGATCTCCAGACGCCATAGCCAAGAACGGGACAACTGCTTTACCCTTGCCCGTTGCTGCTCATTAAGATAATGAGCAGCAGTTGTCGCGTGATTATTACGTTTAGTGTCAGCAGTGGGCATATTTAAAACTCATACATGGCCTAATTCGGGCCAGTATCAGCTAAATGAGGCTCACCACTAACTAACTTAAGGTGCTATGTAAATCTGAGAATTAGATAACCTCTCTTCGCATTGACATTGTAGAAATTAAAAATGTTAGCTGTAGCAGAATAGTCAATCTGTTAAGACATTTACCCAGCATCGTTCCTCGGCAGAAACGGCAATAGCATCCAATACTTTCGATACTTTCCAACCTTCTTCAAAATCCGGCCACATACGGTCATCGGCAGCAATGCCGTTAATCAAATCGCGGATCTCAACCGTTTTTTGATCGTTAAATCCAATACCATGTCCTGCACTGACACAAAAAGCCGCATAGTCTGGATGCTGTGGCCCTGTAAGTAATGTTTTAAACCCTTGTCTGGCCTGTGGATCATCATGGCAATAGAGCTGTAATTCCGCCATGCGTTCTTGAGAATAACTGATCGCACCTTTAGTGCCGGTGATTACATATGTCAGCCCCATTTTACGGCCACAAGCAATCCGTGAAGTTTCTATGGTCCCCATAGCACCATTGCTAAAATGTACCAATGCGCTGGCTTGATCTTCATTCTCCACAGCAAGAAGCGATGAGGGATCTTTCGGGTCAGGGCGCCGTCTGATGATAGTTTGCATATCGCCACAGACACGGGTGATATCGCCGACCAGATAATGAGCCATATTAACAATGTGTGCGGCTAAATCCCCCAAGGCCCCCAGACCTGCCTGCGCCTTGGTACAATGCCAGTCCAAAGGTGTGAGTGGATCAGCCAGATAATCTTCATTATGAGTACCATAAAAATGCACGACCTCACCAATCTCACCGTTTGCAATAATTTCTCGCGCTAACTGACTCGTTGGATTTTTCATATAGTTGAAGCCTACCAACGTTTTTACCCCTTTTGCGCGTGCAGCATCGACCATTTCTTTAGCATCGGCAGCACTCAGCGCCAGTGGTTTTTCTGAATAAACATGTTTGCCGTGGCTAATTGCTGCTAGAGCCATCTCCTTATGCAAGAAATTTGGTGCACAAATATCCACCACATCAATATCAGGATCGGCAACCAGTTCGCGCCAATGGGAGGTAGATCGGGAAAAACCAAATTCTACCGCACGTTTTTGAGCCAATTCAGGAGTCACTTCTGCCAACATCTCTAATACTGGCTGGCCCTTGAGTGGAAAAACAGTCGCAACCTGCGCGTAAGCAATGGCATGGCAACGGCCGATATAACCAGTACCAATAAGGCCAATTCGAACTTTTTTCATTTTATTCCCCTTACCTGTTTATAAATTAAAGCCCCGATAAGGTAGCTTTACTTGCCACTGGTTATACGAAATTAAAATTTCACCATCAAGCCAATATGAAATTAAAGTTATTTTTTGCGAGGCGCTACGAAGAAAAGAGTCAAGCTAATGAAAGCTTACATAATCAGGATGCTTCTATCAGTACGCAGTTCACAG
>NZ_JAZGQA010000315.1:0-2737 GCF_048593855.1 Yersinia sp. 2542 StPb PI | reverse complement strand
CAATAGTGTTTTTTATCTTATTATTTTTTTTGTTTATTGAATCTTTGTTAAGAATTAATTGCATATGTCACCATTAAAAGCAATTACTTTGATTGCGTGATTTTGAAAGAATTCTATTTTTATTTAATGCGCATCCTACTTCGCTATCCCGGGATATCCGATAATCATTGCGTTGATATTTGCATCGTTGCTCGTTATCTCTTTGCAAAACAGGTGTAGATAATGACTGATTTTTATCTGTTGCTAACAAGTCTCTTTTAGCTAATGAACAGGCCTGGTCATTCTCATTTGGCTCGATAATAAATGAGGCGTGTGCAATGCTGGAGAGAAAGATAATACTGCCAACTATCCATAGTTTCATTTTATAAAACCACCTTTTCGTAGGAATTCCTTAGCCACTTTTTTTCTTTTTATTTCCATTATATGAGTGAAATTAAATAAGCGTTCCAGTGTTGATGTGTGCATAAAATCAGGTAATTCTACGTCCTTTCCGGCAACCGGCTTCACCAGGCTGACGGTGGCGACGACCACCAGTTCGGTTTGATTCTTTTGCGTTTGTGCATTGCGGAAAAATGCCCCTAATATAGGAATATCACCAATGAAGGGGATCTTTTTAAGGGATTCTCGCTCTGATTTACTGATCAAACCACCTAGAATAAAGCTTTCACCATCACCAAGTTCTAATGTGGTCGCTGCCTTACGCGTACGTAATGAAGGATACGAATTACCCCCTTCGACGTTAAATACTTTATCTACACTACTGACCTCTTCTTCCATGCTAATGCGGATACGATTTTTTTCATTTACCTTGGCCGCAATGTTTAGCTTGATACCATAAGTTTTGTATTTAATTACGGTGCTGTTTTGGGTGGTATTAAACATTGGTATTTCGCCACCAACTAAAAATGAGGCACTTTCACCGGACAGTACCGATAGATTAGGTTCGGCCAGAACACGAGCAATAGAATCATCATTAATGGCATGAACTAATGTGCTAATTCCGGTGGCATTGAATTTTAAAAACTGAAAGGAGCCAACAGATGCTTCGTTGATGCTGCTCCAATCTACCCCTATATTCTCACTAAAGTCTTTAGTCACCTCAGCAATGGTTAATTTCACATTTACCTGGTTAGATTCAGGGAGTTTAATCTTATTTATTACCCCTAAGTAATCAGGGTTATTAAAATGTTGGTCTTCGCGATTCTTCTCTCTTTTCTTATTTATTGCTTCACCGACAATAGCTGCAATAGTGTCTTTCGCCTCTTCTGACTCTGCTTTACCCGTCAGCAGATAGCCATTACCAATTTTATTGATTTCTATGTTGCTATCAGGATATTCAATTTTTATTCTCTGATAGGCTGAGGTAATAATGTCATTTACCATGACGGCAGTTTTTTTCATTGGATGATTATCTTTATTAAATAAGATAAACTCTGCTGTTCCTTCTTTTTTTGCATAAACAATAATGCTATTTTTACCAACCAGTTCATAATCAGCAATCGCAGCGGCGGAGACAAAAACAGTATCAATCTCCTCCTCTGTTTTTATGATATATGATTCGCCTGACGATAAGTAAACAGGCTTGGCATATGCCTGATTGACAATTATTTGGCCGATTGCAATGGCGAAGAGTAAAAACAGTTTATTCCAACTGATATATTCTGGCCTGGGTGTTCTCATCCTCTTAGCTCTCTTGTTATGCGTAGTTTAGGTATGATGTCATATATATTTGTTGATTGATTATTGCCAGTAACTATACTCGGCGCCAGAACGATATCACCCGACTTTTCTGCAATATGAATGATGTCTAGTTCCTCCCTTTTAATGATGACGGATATATAACCAGTTACGACCTCTTCAGTCTTTTGATTTTTGTTATTTTTTTCTGATAATTCGTCTGTCGAATACTTTTTTATTCTTATTACTCTCATTGCGGGAATGATTTCATTCAACGAAAAGGTTTGACTTTTTTTATCGCTCAACTCTTTCGTGTTAATCACTGTGCCACTATTCATACCTTTGTTTTTGTCTGTCTCAAGCACTCTTAATTGAAATGAGAGGGAATCACCTACCTGCAATGTGTCCAACAAATACCCATTGTTCTGATTAATATTGAATTTATAAATGACTTCCCCTTTTTTTAAGTTAAGGTAATTGAATTCATCACTGTCGGGTGAAGCCAAAACTGCTGTTGTAATATAAGAACCCGCTGCAAGGTTTACTTTCAGTAAATGACTGTTGATGCCTGTTTTTCCTGACATGTTGCTTTTTATTAATTCACTTGATTCAGGTACCATGATGGCTTTTAGTGCATAATCGTTTTGAGTCAGTAGGGTACCTGAAGAGAGATCATGTATTGACTGTGCCAGGACAATCTCAACTTCTTTTTCTTTATTTGAATCGATGAAATTATAGGGTGTATGTTCATCATTCTTGGCATTGATCATAATACCGGCAGCCCCGATGGCGACAATCAGGATTGAAAATAATAAAAGAAACTTACGATTCATTAAAATAACCTTGTATTATTACTTAATTGACGGGTCTTTATTTTTTAGGTGAATAGCGATAATAAAAAGCCCGAGGTAATCGCAACCGCATAGGGGACTCCTCGCTGTTGAATATCGTGTTTGTTAATCAACATACCTATTATCATTACCACTCCGCCCATAATGGCGGTATAGATAATGAAATCTAGTGATTGTTCTGCGGTGAGTGCCAACAGCAGAAGTCGGAT
>NZ_JAZGQA010000314.1:0-2751 GCF_048593855.1 Yersinia sp. 2542 StPb PI | reverse complement strand
ATTGGAGAAAAAACAATCAAGGTAAAATTGAGAAAATTAATCAATACCTAAATTGTACATTAAGCGGTAAAGAATACTTTTGGACTAAGAATGAGAAGTCAAAAAGTGCCGCAATCCTAAAATTAGATGCGGATAAATTCATAACATGTGAATCGCGTGGTTTGGATCAATATGACACTATTAATATTTGTGTTTTCTTGGCTGGATTATTTCCTTCTGATACTGAGGCTAAGCAATTAGAATTGTTCTTTGGTATTACTGGGGATGAGGTTACGCAGGCAAGGCATTACCAGTGCTTGTATCAGTTCGTCCAACGTGGTGTGATTCGCCAATATGAGAGCAGCACACAACAAGTGGTCTATGTCTTTTCAGAGGCAGAGGCTAAGAGTATATCAACCAATATCCATTATATTGATCTAATTGTTGATGAAAAAATACAAGATACAACGATACTCAGTGACGCCGAGAAAAAACAATTTAATCGCTGGTATAAGAAAACAGAACAGGATTTGAACACATTCAATGCGTGGGTAAAATTGAAATTGTTCAATGCCGAACAGATTGAATACTTGCTTTATGAATTCGAAAGGAAGAAAAGGAAAGAGGGTGGTTAATTCCCTCCTTTTTTATGATTTTTTCCATGTCCAAAACACTATCAGTGGAATAATGTGTCCAAAATGGCCTTATAGTATAAAGGGTAAAATGGACATAATTATAATGGTTTTCATTTGTTCGCGTGTTCTGGTGTTCATAACAATTAAAAAAAATGTGTTTGTAACAAGCAAAGCAAGAGCCGCAGGCGAATGCGTATGATTGTTACAAACACCATTGGACGACAAGAGCCGCAAGGCGAATTGCCGTTCTCATTTCCCGCGAGGGGAATACAATAAGAATAATGAAAGCAAAATTGCGGGGTATTAATGAAAAATATTTGTCACTGCGTGGATGCCAAAACATTCGCTTCGCTCCTGTTTCGCATGGATTTGATTTGTTACATTACACTCGCCAGCTCGTTTATGTAACAAACAATCCGATTGGGATTGTTATGAACACAAAAAAGCAATTAATAATTAATTTCATTATGACTCAATTCGCTTTGCTCATAAATTCGATTGTTAGTAAGTCAAGGGAATTGCTGTTTAAGCTACACAATTTTATGTGTTCATAACAACCTCAACATTTCACTGCTTTAGCCGTTGATACAACCCAGACTACCCCAACAATTTTAACGACCTTCAAGTTAGTGAAAACGACATTGTGATACGTAAGTTAAGAAAATAGGGGTGTTTTACAAAACAATTAACCACACTAATTATTGTTTTGGTTAACCAATACTTGATCATGGCAGCTATCATCGATTAATAAATAATATTGAAATACTAAAACAACAGGAGAATATTTCATGAATAACAATAAAAGTTCGTATGATTATTATACTAAGAAACAACAGGAAGAAGTAAGTAAACATACGAGAAGAATTTTCAAGATGTGGTTTGAAAAGAGTAAGACTCAAAAAACAAAATAATTTTTTGGATGATCTTAAGGGTAATCCCTATTGAGACTTTTAATTTTAACTCAAAACAGTATCATTTATAGCTTGATACCATTCAAATGATACTGTATCATTTGGGTCATATAAATAATACTTAATGTGGTGGATTATGATTTTTGGATATGCGAGAGTATCGACAATGGAGCAGAACCTTGAACGTCAGCTTTCAGTCCTTAATTCAGTATGTGATAAAGTCATAATTGAAAAAGCATCGGGAAAGTCCACCAGCGATAGACCAGAACTTCAGAATCTGCTCTCTCATTTAAGAGAAGGGGATTTTTTAATAGTAAAATCCATTGATCGATTAGCTCGTAATACACGAGATTTACTTGAGCTTGTTGATCAGTTGATTGAGCTGGGCGTTACTGTTAAGTTCCTTGATAACAATATGAGCTTTGACAACAACCCAGCATCGCGGTTGATTTTAACCATGATGGGTGCTGTAGCTGAATTCGAACGTGGGATANTTGCCTCTCGTCGTGATGAAGGAATTGCTATTGCTAAAGAAGCTGGGAAGTATAAAGGTAAACAGAAAAATCAATTTCTCCACGCTAAGATCATTGATATGCTTAAAACAGAAAAGTATTCACCGGATGAAATAGCTAAACTTGCTGATTGTGGTAGGGCGACTGTTTTTCGTGTCAAAAAAGATATGAAAGTTAATGTTATGTGCTAACAGACATAGCATGAGGGCTGAGTTGTATACTACAACTCAGAATTCAGTGTTTGTATCCTATAGATCTCCAAATTATTTCATAGGTTGTTTATTTTAAATGTCTCCTTTAAATTCAAGGTGTAACCCGATTTGTTGAGTTCTTTTTCTATACAGAACCAACGTTTTCGCTCAGAGTCCTTTAGTTGTTCTACTGCTTTATTAGCTTCCCGTTCATTCATTTGATCAACTTTCATTTTTAATTCAAAATCTAAATTGTCAACTTCTTGATGTTCTTTTAAACATTCACCAGTAATCGCTTTATTAACCAATTTTCTATTTTTGGCTGGATCATATTGTTGGTATGTAGCGGCTATTGGTTTTTTCAATACTTCAATCTGCGTTTCATAGGACTTTACTAAATCCTCATCTGTTGAATTTTCTAAAATCAATTTATCCCTAATATTTTTATTCCATTCACGCTGATTTTTCTTTAATTGGATATTGTTTGATTTATTTTTTTCTAACGATAATGAAGTCGGAGGCC
>NZ_JAZGQA010000313.1:0-2762 GCF_048593855.1 Yersinia sp. 2542 StPb PI | reverse complement strand
CTAAGATTAAAAATAAAGATATAAAATTCAAAAATAGCCTAAACCCCATGTTATTTTCACGTTACCTTATCTATTAATAAAGTAGCTGGGCTGTTATTGGATTTAATTCTTTATGATTTTTCTATTTTGAAAAAGGTCAGTCATATCGTTAATAGATAATGACTTTCCTTTGTTCAAACCTCTCTGGTTGCCCGGCATTAGCTTTATTGCTGGTCATTATCACGTCTGCTATTCAAGAACTAACAATAGTTAACAGGTTAATTATATTCATATCGTAAGGATGAAATCTAATAAATGGACAATAAAGTGAGAGATAGAAGAAAAATAATAACCTCAATGAATAGAATTGCCATTGGTATCTTTATAGCATTAACAACTACGCAAGGGTATTCAGCAAAAGTTCGGGCGGAGGCAACGGTAACCCCCTCGGCTGAAAATGATATGCTATTGGATAAACTCAAGGTAGAAGGAGCGAATAATTCCCAGGACGGTGACTGGGTATATGATGAGCTGCACTCAGTCAGTGAAATCTCCCGCGAACAATTGGATAATCGCCCTGCCCGCCATGCGGCAGATATATTGGAACAAACCCCCGGTGTCTATTCCAGCGTCAGTCAGCAAGACCCCGCGCTTTCCGTAAATATCCGTGGGATCCAAGACTACGGCCGCGTCAATATGAATATTGACGGCATGCGACAAAACTTTATGAAAAGTGGTCATGGTCAGCGCCATGGTGTGATGTATATCGATCCAGAAATATTGAGTAGTGTTGTGATTGAAAAGGGAGCCACCAGTGATATTGGCGGTGCGGGCGTCATTGGTGGGATTGCCACCTTTAATACGGTCAATGCCAGCGATTTCCTCGAACCGGGCAAAGAGATTGGCGGTAAAATTCGCGCCATGACCGGTGATAATGGCACTAATTTTATTGGCAGTGCGGCACTGGCGCTGGGCAATGAATATGGTGATCTATTAATTGCTGTCAGTGAGCGCAATTTAAAAGATTATTGGCCCGGCAATAAAGGAAATATTGGTGGTCTTCGTTTTGGCGCAAAAGCCGCCCCAGTTTTAAGCAGAGAAGTTACCAATAACAAAGTTGAATTTGCCAACTATAAAATGAGCTCACAGCTCGCTAAACTGGGCTGGAATTTGCCCGCCGACCAACGGCTGGTATTCAGCTATTTGCAAACGCAAATAAATAGCCCCAATGCCAGTATGTTAATGCCGCTTGTCGATAAGTCAGATCCCTACCGTAGAATTAAAATGGGTTGGAAAAATAGCAGCGTAAGTGATGTGCTGAACCGTAATATAGGGTTGGATTATAGCCTCAAGCCAGAACATATTGCCTGGCTGGATGTGGCGGTTAAAATCTATTACGTTGATACCAATGATGAAACCGATACCCTGTGTTCTGATGCCGTTTTTTGTAAAAAGTTTTGGACTCAAACCCGTTTGAACACCCGTGGTTTACAACTGCAAAATACCAATTACTTTACCTTCGCCGACCACCATCAATTACAAGTCAAATATGGCCTCGAGTGGTTTAGTGACCGCTCCACCGGCAACTCAACTCACGAAACAATGCTGGGTGTCACCCCACCCGGCAAGCGCACCATGACCAGCACCTTTGCCCAGTTGAATTACGAACATGCCGACTGGCTGCGGCTGGAAGGTGGCCTGCGTTATGATCAATTTCGCTTAAAGGGTAATACCTGGATGCCGAGCAAATCTTACCTTGCCAACTATTCCCGTGAAAATCCATGCAACAGAAAGATACATGAGCAACATATTACTATTGAATCAAGACGGTGCTCCTCAAATAACACGGTCAAAATGACCTGGGATGTGGATCGCCGTGAACAACAGCTTTCACCCACCTTGGCTATCGGTATCAAACCTGGTGTGCAGTGGCTGGAGTTTTTTGGTAATTACGGCAAATCCTGGCGGCCACCGGCGATGACCGAAGTGCTGGCGACCGGCAGTGCGCATGGTCACGGCTGGATGTTGCCCAATCCGTTTCTGGCCGCAGAGCATTCTAAAGCTTGGGAAGCGGGCATTAATATTCAACACAGTAATCTGTTTAGTGAACAAGACCGCCTGGTGGCCAAAATGGCCTACTTTGATACCCGCGTCAGCAATTATATTAATCTTGAATTATCCAAGACCAAACCACTGCTAGGTTCCGGTTCTTTTGCAAATGCAACCTACATTAATAATTTATTGGCAACCCGTTTTCGCGGTCTGGAATATCAATTAAGCTATGACATGGGTTTTTTTTATACCAGTTTAAATTATACCAGAATGATTGGTGTTAATAACTTTTGTTCTAAAAGGGCTTGGTTAGGAGGGGTAAAACGCCGTGTATTTACTAAGGATGATCAGTATCTTGTCGAAAATGATAAAATAAACAATATAATTGATTGCTTGGCGGGGAATAACTTATTTGGTTCTTCTGCTTATTTGCCCGGTGATCGTGGTAGTTTAACTTTAGGTGGAAGATTATTTGATAAAAAGCTGGATCTCGGCACCATTATTCGCTATAACAAAGGACATCAAGACGCATCGGTTGTTAATAGCTACGGCCACGCTAATACCGCTTATGTTGCGGATTGGCCGAAGTATACCTTATTTGATCTTTATGCTAGCTATAAGGTAACTAATAATTTAACTTTGCGTAGCACAATAGAAAATATAACTAATCGCGCTTATATAGTCAGTTATGGTGATTCACTTTCTTTTGCGCCAAATCGTGGTCGAACTAT
>NZ_JAZGQA010000312.1:0-2869 GCF_048593855.1 Yersinia sp. 2542 StPb PI | reverse complement strand
CCTGCCTTTAAAAAAACTCTAATCGCTATTGCCTTTACATCCATAGCAACGCCTGCGTTCTCCCAAATTATAGTAAATGGTACAACTGTAAATGCCCCTGATGGGACAGTAGTAGATACTGGCTTGATTAACGATTTTTCTGGGCATGCAGCAACGGTATCAAATGGTGGTGTATTAATTGCTGACGGTGATATCACATTAACGACTGGGGGTAATGCCGCTGATACTTTATATGCTTCTGGGGCAGGCTCACGTGTCGATTTTTTACACGGAAGTACATTAACCACTACAGGGACTGGCTCACACGGCGTGTATGCGCAAACGGGTGCCAGTGTTAACTTGGATGACGCAAATATCTCAGTTTCAGGAGCAAATGCCTCTGGCCTGTCACTGGTCTCTAATAGCCAAATTTCATTGAATAACAGTACCATTTCAGCAACAGGTGCCGGTGGCAAGGGTATAGCTGCTAATAATAGTTCAGTAATTATCAATAACTCTAGATTGACAACAACAGGTGCTTATCTCGGCTCAAGTGCCAGTGCTTTACAAATAGCAAATGGTTCACGAGGGAGCATGACCGGCTCATACGCCAGTACCGGTGGAGCCTCTGCCGCTGCGGTCTTCGTTGAAACAACAAATAGTGCAAATACTCAATTTGATATCATCGACAGTACCCTGGAAACATTCGGGGCGGGTACTGCGCTAGTCTCTTCTGAACTGAATGGTAATGGATCATCTTTAGCAACTGTCAGTGGAAATACGCAAATTATCACTCATCAGGCAACCGCAGTAAGTGCGAGAGGGCCAGGTGGTAAAATTGTTATTAACCCAGGAGCATCGGTTAAAACCCTCGGCGCTAATAATACCGCTATCCAGGCAGTTTTAGGCGGTCAGGCTGATATTACGGGTAGCACTATCAGTACAGCCAGTAATGGTGCAGTAGCCATGATGGCCAGTTCCGCGAGTTCTATTATTAGTCAGGGCAATAACATCAGTACGGTGGGTAATAATGCGTATGCGGTTCAGGCTAATGACAGTGGGACCACTATTAATGTGACTAATACCAATATAGTTACTAGTGGTAATAACGCTGATGCAGTGAATAGTAACACCCAAGCAATTGTGACTATGAATCAACAGAATGCCAATATACATAGTCAAAACGGCAAAACATTTAATGCTCTTGGTGGCACCATCAATGCAGTCCTTGATAACAGTAGCGTTATTAACAATGGCATATTAATAAATGCAGATACCGATGCTAGCCTGGCGAACTTTGGTATCATTAATGTTAATGCAAACGATATGGTTTTAAATGGTGATATCCAGTCAGGTTTAGGTAGCCAAGCTAATCTCAGCATTAACAATACACAATGGAATGGTCTTGCACGTAATGGCGGCCAGGTGAATATTGATAGTCGCGCCATGTGGAATATGATGGCAAGTTCTGACGTCGCTGAGCTGACTAACGCCGGGACAATTAATTTCTCCAATCCTATTGCAGGCGACGTATTAACTGTCCATGGTGACTATATTGGTAATAACGGTAACTTATTGTTTAATACTGAATTAAATGACGACAACTCCATAACGGATAAAATGATCGTCGAAGGTAACACTTCAGGGAACACCTTCGTCAGCGTGACTAACGCGGGTGGCACTGGCGCGACAACGTTAAACGGTATTGAATTGATTCAGGTTAATGGCTTATCTGACGGTGAGTTTATTCAAAAGGATCGTATCGTTGCCGGTGCTTATGATTATTCATTGATGCGCGGTTCTGATGCTAATGCCAATAACTGGTATCTGACTAATGCTGTTATTCCTACGCCACCTTCAGACCCAACAGTTCCAACAGACCCAACAGTTCCATCTGCTATGACTGAGCGTCCAGAAGCTGGCGGCTATACTGCCAACTTAGCCTCGGCTAATAATATGTTTGTCACTCGTTTGCATGATCGTTTGGGCGAAACTCAGTATATCGACGCACTGACTGGCGAACAGAAAGTAACCAGTATGTGGTTGCGTAACGAGGGTGGGCATAACCGTTTCCGTGATTCTCAAGATCAACTGAGCACACAGGCTAACCGTTATGTGCTGCAATTAGGCGGAGATATTGCTCAGTGGAGCAATAACGACATGGACCGTTTCCATCTGGGCGTTATGGCTGGGTATGGTAACAGCAAAAGCACCACCATCTCGCAAGTATCCGGTTACAACGCTAAAGGGTCAACTGACGGTTACAGCACCGGTGTCTACGGGACCTGGTATGCCAACGAGGTCGATAAGTCCGGCTTATATGTCGACAGTTGGGCGCAATACAGCTGGTTCAACAACACCGTTGACGGTCAAGATTTGAATACTGAAGAATATAAGTCTAAGGGGATAACTGCCTCGGTTGAGAGTGGTTATACCTTCAAAATCGGTGAAAATGCCGCTAAAAATGCCACCTACTTTATCCAGCCTAAAGCGCAGGTGACCTGGATGGGTGTGAAAGCTGACGACCATAAAGAAGCTAACGGCACGAATGTCTCTGGTGAAGGTGATGGCAATATCCAGACCCGTCTGGGTGTGAAAGCCTTTATGAATGGCTATAGCAGCCAGGATAAAGGTAAAGACCGAGTATTTCAGCCATTTGTAGAAGCAAACTGGATCCATAATACCAAAGACTTTGGTGTCACTATGGATAACGTGACAGTGAAGCAAGATGGAGCCGCCAATATCGGTGAATTAAAAGTGGGTGTTGAAGGCCAGATCAATAAAAAAGTTAACCTGTGGGGTAATGTTGCCCAGCAAATCGGCAACAAAGGTTACAGTGATACCGCTGTAATGCTAGGTGTGAAATATAATTTCTAACCTAGATTTCAAT
>NZ_JAZGQA010000311.1:0-2891 GCF_048593855.1 Yersinia sp. 2542 StPb PI | reverse complement strand
GTTACTATCCGACCAGTATTTTCATTAACTATTATTGTAATATTATTCACTTTATCATGGTATGCCGTAGTTCCAGGTACTTTTCCCTTAACTGCATTTTCAGGTTTGATGGCATTTTCTACAACACTTGGTGTAATCCCTTGTTTTTGCATGCGATCTAAAGCATGTCCTGAAAATTGTCTATCGTTAATAGTTGTGGGTTTATTAGATCCATCTTGAACTTTGAGCACATTTCCTTTTGAGCCTGTAGGTGTTTTTGCTGATATGCCGCCACCACGAATACCGCCGCCCTCTGTCAACGGGTCTCTACATGCAAGTGGATCAAGACCGCAGCCCTTTTTATTACCCAGCGCATTATTCTCAAGCGCATTCTTCCCGGCCTGCGCCCCGGCAACGGCGTCAGCGGTGCTGTCACCTGCCAATCCACCCGCCAACCCTGCCGCCAGTGTACCCAATGCGCTGATGGTTTGTCGTTGCTCTTCTGTCAAGTCTTCACGTTTGATACCAGGATACATCTGCTGGGCGATATACTCACCCATCGCTGCACCCGAAGCGCCCGCCAGCGCACTGTTGCCGTTGATCTGCGCCACGACTGCACCCAGTACCGCATGGGCCATCAGGTTAGCCGCCTGATTATCTCCCGTGCTTTTCTTAATCACTTCCGCCAGATACGGGGCTGAGGCGCCTGCCAGCGCTTTCGCCATATCGCCACCCGCCAAGCCCTGTATGGCCGCTGTTGCGGCCTGAAGACCTTGTTGCAGTGCACTGCCGGTGCCATATTTCTGCATTTCGGCTTTGTATTCTTTTGTCTCACGCAAGGCTTCCTCATCGCCTTTCAACTCAGGATGGCGTTTCAAAGCTTCCTCAAGCCCGAGGATATCTCCCTGCGTCCGCGCAATATCCATTGCCTGACCACCAATCTCGCCAATCAGCTGTGCTTCTTTCAGGCGGTTCTGCTCTTTCTCTTTATCAAAGATAGGATTGATGCTGCCATTGGCATTGTCGGTGTCGCGGCTCAGGTCATCGACATTCTGCTGTTGTTTATCGGTGTCACGAATAGTGATGGTACCCTCACTGACCGCTGCCTGCGTGGTACCTTCGGCATGGCCGTCATTACCCAGACCCGACAGCACCACGCCGCCCAGATTGCTCAGCAGGTCAGACCCCACCGGGCCACCGGTGCTCAGGCTACCGCCTTGATGTTCCGCTTTAAAATCGGCTTTATTTTCAATGTCACTGAAGCCGAGCGTGCCGGTATCCAGACTGTTTTTGCTCTTGTCCGCGGTGCTGGCAATCACTGCGCCATCGAGCTGAGTGTGTTCACCCACGGTGATATCAAAGCCGCCAGAGCCTGCAAAAATACCGGTCTGCTCCTGTACCGAGTCATAATTGCTGTGCAACTTATCTTTACTGATGCTCAGGTTGGCAGAGCCACCGCCGCCGACCACCGCCATGCTGACACCGCCGCTGGTACTGGTCTGCTTCGCATCATAGTTATCGCTGTCCTGCTGGCTTTGCAGCAGCAAGTCACGGCCGACATCGATCTTGACGGTTTCACCGCTGGCTTGCGCGCCTATCAGCGAAGTATCACGCCCGCTGCTGAGCGACAGTGTGCCGCCTGTGTCAATCTGCGTTTCAGTCCAGAAGGTGCCGTCGCCGTGCTCATTGCCCTGACCCTTGTTGGCATTGGCAAAGATGCTCAGACCACCGCCAGCGCTACCGAACCCCAGACTGACACCTACACTGCCACCGCTGCTGCTGTTGCTGCCGTCGGTTTTCTGCGTGTTGGCGGCACCGAGCAACAGCACATCACGCGCCGCATCCAGGGTGGTATCGCCGCCGGCTTTGAGCTGGCTGCCTTGCACCACAATATCGCCGCTGTTTGCCGGGTTCCCCTCACCGGTGGCCGTCACGCTCAGGTTGTTGCCCGCCGTCAGGGTCGAGCCCGTCACGCGGGTCTGTTCCTGATGTTGCTGCGAGGCCGATTTTTGTGAGCCTAATGAGGCGCTGATGCCGAACATGCTGGCAGTATCGCCCCCTTGCGCCTGCACCAACTGACCTGCTTGTACCGCCTGCGCACCACTGAGTGCCGCTTTAACCCCTTGCAGCGCAGACAGTCGGCCATTGCTCTCTTCGCGGGCATCTTTGGCGGTGGTGACCGCGGTATTGAGGGCGCTGCCAACCGCGCCAGACAGTGCCAGTGTCAGGCCGCTACTTTTTTGCTCAACGGTATGGGTCTGGCTGCTTTGATTCTCCGCCGCCAAAATAGCGACGTTTTTACCGGTCAGACTGATGTCTTTACCGGCTAACACCTCGGAGCCTTGTACCGTCAGGTCTTCACCGGCGGTCATGCTGACATTGCCCAGTACGCTGCCCACCGTGCTGCCCACGTTGGAGATAGATTTGCCAGTGTCGGTGGTTTTTTGGCTGTTGCTGCCCACCGTGACACCAATCCCGCCGGTACTCATCAGGCCGGATTTTTTCTGCTCGAACAGGTGAGATTCGCTCTCGCTCTGTTGCGTAGTGCCGACGGTGATGTTCTCTTTTGCACGCAGATTAATATCGTTATCGGCCACCACGTTACTGCCGATGACCGCGATATTTTTGCCGCTGACATCAATGCTGCCTGCCGATAGCATGGAGCCGACCGCCAGTGTCTGACTCAAGCTATCTTCGGTGCGCGTGGTGGTGCTGGAGGCCAGTCCTTTTTTAGTGCCAGTATGATTACGCTGTTCGTCATGCTGTTCACTCTGGGTGGTGAGAGTGACATCGCCGCCCGCCGCCAGTGTTAGCGCGCCATCAGTTTGCACCGCGCTGGCACTGATATTGATGTCTTTTGCCGTCTGCAAATTGATATCGCCGGTGGCGTTCAACTGGCTGCCGCGCAGGGT
>NZ_JAZGQA010000310.1:0-2910 GCF_048593855.1 Yersinia sp. 2542 StPb PI | reverse complement strand
ACTTATCGATATTAAAAATAATAAATACGATAATTTTCCTACCATCCGCCAAGGATTTATTACATTTTTTTGATAAATAGCAAAGTTAGTTTGACTTAAGAATGACCAGATGGCGTTCACCTTCCAACTCTGGCACCTGCAATCGCACGACCGATTCAAGGCTAATACCCTCCGGCAGTACGGCTAACTCATCGTCCGGCCTCACCCCTTTAAGCGCATAAAAGCGCCCTTCAGGCTTAGCTGGCAAATGATGACACCAAGACAGCATATCTTGTAGAGATGCAAATGCACGGCTTATTACACCATCAAATGGCGGTTTTGCGGCAAAGTCCTCAACTCGGCTTTGCACTGGCTCAATATTATTTAAGCCCAGTTCGTGCTGTACCTGACGCAAGAAGCGTACACGTTTACCCAAGCTATCTAGCAACGTAAAGTGCGCAGTAGGCCGTACAATTGCCAGCGGTATCCCAGGAAGCCCAGGGCCGGTGCCCACATCAATAAACCGGTCACCCTGCAAATGTGGGTTAACCACAATACTATCCAGAATATGTCGCACTAGCATTTGCTGTGGGTCACGAACAGAAGTCAGATTGTAAGCTTTGTTCCACTTATGCAGCAGTTCTACATAGCCTATCAACTGTAATTTTTGCTGTTCAGGTAACACAATAGCTGCGGCATTTAGCAGGGAATCTAATTTTTTTAACACAACAATATCCTCTGACTAAGCTCGTTCAGTCAGCATGAAAAGGGCCGGGATGAGGAATGATAATCTAGCTTGGCAGTGGTTTGAACCGTTAGTTGTGGCCTGAAGCAAAGAAGAACTTACCTGCACTGCTTATCCCTTAGCAATGCAGGCAAACGTCGGTTGTTAGGCACTACGGCGTAACAACCCCTGTTTTTTCAGCCAAACCAATAAAATAGAGATTGCTGCTGGGGTAATGCCAGAAATACGCGAGGCTTGTCCGATTGAGTTAGGTTTGTGATCGTTCAGTTTAGCGATGACTTCGTTCGATAAACCAGACACCTGACGATAATCCAGATCAGCCGGCAGTAGAGTATTCTCATTGCGCAGTTGTTTTTCAATTTCTTCCTGCTGACGCGCGATATACCCTTCATATTTAACCTGAATTTCAACCTGATCCGCAGCTTGTGGATCTGTTAATGCTGGGCCAAAAGAGGTTAGGGTTGTCAGCAAACGATAATCAATTTCAGGCCGACGCAGTAATTCTTCACCATTGGCTTCTTTAGACAACGGCGATTTCAGTAATGCATTGATCTCAGAAACATTTTCTGAGTGTGGATGTACCCAGATATCACGCAGACGTTGGCGTTCTTTTTCAATTTGTTCAATTTTCTTGCTGAAATGTGCCCAACGAGCATCGTCAACCAGCCCTAATTTACGGCCCATCTCAGTCAGGCGCAGATCCGCGTTATCTTCGCGCAGCATCAAGCGATATTCTGCGCGTGAGGTAAACATGCGATACGGTTCTTTGGTGCCAAGGGTGCTTAAATCGTCCACCAGCACGCCAAGGTAAGCTTCATCGCGGCGAGGTGACCATCCATCGTCATCGTTAGCGAAGCGGCCCGCATTAAGCCCTGCAAGCAGCCCTTGAGCCGCTGCTTCTTCATAGCCGGTAGTGCCATTGATTTGCCCAGCAAAGAACAGACCGTGGATATATTTGCTTTCCAAGGTAGGTTTCAAATCACGTGGATCAAAGAAATCATATTCGATGGCATAACCTGGTCGAACGATCCGGGCATTTTCCAGCCCTTTCATTGAACGGACGATTTGCATCTGTACATCGAAAGGCAGGCTGGTTGAAATACCGTTCGGATAGATCTCATTACTGGTCAGACCTTCTGGTTCAAGGAAGATCTGGTGTGAATTACGATCAGCGAAACGCATGACTTTGTCTTCGATCGACGGACAGTAGCGTGGCCCGATCCCTTCAATGATCCCGGCATACATTGGGCTACGATCCAAGTTATTGCGGATCACTTCATGCGTTTTTTCATTGGTATACGTAATGTGGCACGCCATCTGCTCAGGGTGTTGATCGGCATGACCCAGGAAAGAGAATACTGGAATAGGCGTATCACCGAACTGAGGGGCCAATTGGCTAAAATCAATGGTCCGCGCATCAATACGTGGTGGAGTACCGGTCTTAAGGCGATTAACGCGCAGTGGTAATTCACGCAAACGCTGTGACAATGAGATGGATGGCGGATCACCAGCACGGCCACCACTGTAGTTCTGAAGACCGATATGAATTTTTCCGTCGAGGAAAGTACCAACGGTTAATACCACTGCTTTCGCCCGGAATTTAAGACCCATTTGGGTGACTGCACCCACAACGCGATCATTTTCAACAATCAGATCTTCAACTGGCTGTTGAAAGAGAGTCAGGTTTGGCTGGTTTTCCAATGCAGTACGTATTGCCTGCCGATACAGAACACGGTCAGCCTGAGCTCGGGTCGCTCTTACCGCTGGCCCTTTGCTGGCGTTTAGTATCCTAAACTGAATACCTGCCCGGTCAGTCGCCATGGCCATCAGGCCACCCAGAGCATCGATCTCTTTTACCAAATGTCCCTTACCGATACCGCCAATCGCTGGGTTACAAGACATTTGTCCCAGTGTGTCGATGTTGTGCGTCAGCAATAAGGTCTGACGTCCCATGCGTGCCGCTGCCATTGCAGCTTCCGTGCCGGCATGGCCACCACCAATGATGATGACGTCAAATTGATCTGGATAAAACATGGTACTGCACCTCGCCGTTATGCGAATTTCTGTGTTTGCCCTGGGGTGGGGGATTCTACTCAAGTTTAGACTTTCGACCAAGCGGCTTAGGATCCCCCTTAATTAAAAGAAGATCTTTTTATTTAAAGATCTCTTTATTAGATCTCTTATTA